>JBIKUY010000021.1:0-11901 GCA_044347355.1 Prochlorococcaceae cyanobacterium
CCGCTCCAGCGCCGGGTGCGAACCGATCCGGCCGTTCAGCGGTAAACCCCGCATCCGGTTCCGGCGTTCCCGCCATGCTCCCCGCCCGTCACCGAGCCCCGCTGATCCTGCTCTGCAGCGTGCTGCTGCTCGGCGCCGCGGCCTGCAACCGCGGGCCGGAGGCCTTGCTGGCCCGCCCGGCCAGCGGCACCACGTCGGCGGCCCAGGCCCCCCAGCCACCGGTGGATCCCGCCGATTTCAACGCCGTGCTGGCGCGGGTGGTGGATGGGCGCGGCATGGTGGCCTACGAAGCTCTGCAGCGCGACCCGGCCCAGCTCGATCGTTACCTCCGGGCCCTGGCCGACCTTTCCCCCGAGCGCTTCGCCTCCTGGCCCGAGGCTGAGCAGATTGCCCTGCTGATCAACGCTTACAACGCCCTCACCCTGCGCTCGATTATTGATCACGATCCGATCCGGCCGAGCATCAGGGCGATTCCCGGCGTGTGGAAACTGCGCCGTCACCCGCTGATCGGCCAGCGCCTCACCCTCGATGAGATCGAGCACCGGATTCTGCGGCGCGAGTACAACGAACCCCGCATCCATGCGGCCCTGGTGTGTGCCGCCATCAGCTGCCCGCCGCTGCGGCGTGAGGCCTTCACGGGCCCGGAGCTGGACCGGCAGCTGGAGGATCAGACCAACCGCTGGCTGGCCAGCGCCGTGGGTCTGCGGATCGACCGGGCCGGCGGGGAGGTGGCCATCTCCCAGATCTTCCAGTGGTTCGCCGAGGACTGGCCCCGCGCCGACCCCGACGCCGCCCCCGTGCCGGGTCACGAAGTGGAGAGCGCCGTGCTGCACTTCATCGCCCGCCACCGCCCCGCCGCGGAGCGGCAGCTGTTGCTGGGGGGCGCCTACCGGCTCAGCTATCTCCCCTACAACTGGGACCTGAACCGGCAGAGCCCCTGAGAGGAGGGGCGCCCGGTCATGGCAGTGACGGTGGTCGACGCGTTCTGCTCAGCTCAGCGCTCCGCCGCAGCTGGAGCCGGCACCGGCGGTGCAGCCGAAACAGTGATCGGCCACGGCGATCGGCTCGCCGCTGGGGTCGTGCTCCAGCAGCTCCCGCAGATGGCGCCGGGGGGTGTGCCCGCCAGTCGCCACACTCGGCATCGCCAGACCGGGCATTGGCAGATCCAGCATCTGGTTGAAGTCGCAGTCGTAGAGGAAGCCCTGCCAGTCCACGCTGATGGTGGAGCGGCACATCACCTGTTCCAGATTGGCGGGGTTGTGGCTGGCGCGCAGCAGGTCCATGTAGCTCTCCAGCCGTCCCTGCTGGCGGAGCACGGCCGCGAAGCGCTGGATCGGCATGTTGGTGATCGTGTAGAGCCGGTTGAAGCGGATGCCGAAGTGCGCGGCCAGCTCGCGCCTGTAGTCGGCTTCCAGCGCCGCCTGGGGCGGCGGCAGGCTTGGCCCCTGGGGGTTGTACACCAGATCCAGATCCAGGCCTGAGCCCTCGGCGCCGTAGCCGAGGGCGTTGAGCTGGCGCAGGCCGGCGATGCTGCGGTCGAATACGCCGTCGCCGCGCTGCTGATCCACATTGGCGGCGCTGTAGCAGGGCAGGGAGGCCACCACCGTGACCCCTTGATTGGCCAGAAACCGGGCCAGATCCTCCTGGCCGGGCTCGCTCAGGATCGTGAGGTTGCAGCGGTCGATCACCGCCACCCCCTGCTGCCGGGCCGCGATCACCAGCGCCCGGAAGCCGGGATGCAGTTCAGGGGCGCCCCCGGTGAGATCGAGGGTGGTGAGGCTCCGGGCCCGCAGCACCGCCGGCACCAGGGCGATGGTGGCCGAATCCATCATCTCGGTGCGGCTGGGGCCGGCGTTCACGTGGCAGTGGCTGCAGCTCTGGTTGCAGCGGTAGCCCAGGTTCACCTGCAGGGTGCCGGGCCGGCCGCGGCGCAGGGGCGGAAAGGCCGGGGCCGGAGCGCTGTGCCGTGCAGAGGGGGTGGCGGTGGCGGGCTCAGACACTGGTGAGCATCCGGGGGCCATCGGGGGTGCTGCCATCGCTGTGGAGGGGCTCAAGGGTGATGCTGAGGGCCTGGGCGCCGCTGGTGGGCTGGGTGGGGATCGCCATCGTCACGCTGCCGTCGGCAGCGGGCACGAAGCGCACGCAGCCCTTGGTCGTGCCGTTCACGTCCGCCCACAGGCGGTACACGTGGGCCGGCGGGGCCGGGGGCAGGCCGCGCACCAGCAACAGATTGGGACCCTGGCCCGGGTTCACCACCACTTCCCCGGAGATCTCGGCATGGCCTGCGGTGCCCCGCAGGGCCAGGGTACGGCTGGCCTGCCGATCGCGCTCCTGTTCGGCTGGCGCCGGGGGGCGCTGCCGCAGGCTGGCCATCTCACCGCGCAGCTGCACCACCTGGAAGCCCAGCGCCACCAGGGCGCCGGCCATGGCGGCCAGGCCGAGCTGGGCGGGTCGCAGCGGCCAGCGCCGGGCCGGCTCCTGGGCCCGCGGCTCGAGGCGGTTCTGTTCGGCGTGCAGCAGCCGCCTGCGCAGCCGGGCGGGCGGGGTGGCGGCATCGGGCAGGGCCATGGGCAGCAGCTCCAGGGTGAGCCGCAGCTCATCGAGCTGGCGCTGCAGCTGGGGGTCGCCGGCGAGGGCCTCGCGCAGCTGCTGCCGCTCGGATTCATCCAGGTCGCCGAGCACATGGCCGGCCAGCAGTTCATCGAGCTGGGGATGGGGGCCATGGGGATGGGCCCGGTTGGGATCAGCGGCGGCCATGGCGATCGGCGGCGGAGGGGGACGGGGTGAGGGCATCGAGGGCGCTGGCGCTGAAGTCCAGCAGGTGGCCGCGCAGGGCCAGCAGGCCCTGGCGGGAGCGGGTTTTCACCGTGCCCAGCGGGATCTGCAGGTGCTCGGCGATCGCCGACTGACTCATGCCCTCGTAGTAGGCCAGCTCCAGCACCTGACGCTGGTTGGGGTGAATGCGGGCCAGGGCGGTGCGCATGCGCTCGGCCAGATCCCCCAGCTCGGCCCAGTCGTGGGCGCTGCGGGCGTGGCCGCCCAGCAGCTGGGTCGACCAGCGCTGCAGCAGCTGCCAGCGGTTGCGCTGCTGGCTGAGGCGGTTGATCGCCATCGAACGGGTGAGCAGCAGCAGGTAGGCCAGCACCGGCCCACGGCTGGCGTCGTAGCGCTCCTGGCGCCAGTAGCGCAGGAACACGTCCTGCACCAGGTCCTCCGCCGCGGCGCTGTCGCGGCAGAGCCGCAGCGCCAGCCGGTACACGGCCGGGCTGTAGGCGTCATAGAGGCCGGCCAGATCGGTGGGCGGTGGTGCTGGGTCCGGATCGGCGCTGACCATGGCTGGGGAAACCTTGACGGAGTTACCGGCAACGGAGCTGATCGGATTGCGACCGACGGTGGATGGGTGGGGGTTCGGGCGCAGATCCCGGGATCCGGAGCCCTAGGGTCTGGACCCAGCATTCGCCTGCAGGCGGCACGCCCCACCGATGGCCCGCTCGAACACCACCGGTTCGTTCACGTCCAGGTCTCTGGCGGAGTTTCTGCACGGCGGGCCCATCTCCCTCGATGAGGTGGAACGGGTCCGGGACACGCTGGTTTTCGATGGCCCGGGGCTGGGGCCGAAGTTCTTCAAGTTCATCGTGCTGTTGCTGCTGGCGGCCTGCATCGCCACCTACGGGTTGCTGGGCGACTCGGTGGCCGTGGTGATCGGCGCGATGATCGTGGCGCCGCTGATGCTGCCGATCATGGGGCTGGCATTCAGTGTCAGCGTGGGCGATCAGCGGGCGATCATCAGCACGCTGATCGTCAGCCTCGTAGGCATGGCCACGGCCGTGGCGGTGGGATTCCTGCTCACCCTGCCGATTGCCCAGGTCACCAAGCCGGAGGCGATCCAGCAGATCATGATTCGCACCGCGCCCCATCTGCTCGACCTGATGGCGGCGCTGATGACGGGCCTGGCCGGAGCGTTCGCCCTGGCCCGCAAGGACGTGTCCGACACCCTGCCCGGCGTGGCGATCGCGGTGTCCCTGGTGCCGCCGCTGGCCAATGCCGGCATCCTGTTCGCGGCCGGCGAACCGGCCCTCGCCTCCGGCAGCCTGCTGCTCTTCGGCACGAACTACGTCGCCATCCTCCTCACCGGCGCCCTGGTGTTCGCGGTGATGGGGTTCCGCAAAGCCGCCCTGTCGCCCTTCGATCCAAGGGCCCGGCGGCGGGCCGTGCTGGTTGCCGTCGTCGCCCTGCTGATCATCGCCATCCCCCTCACGATCACCAGTCGTCGCCTGATCATCACCAACAAGATCGCCGCCCGCACCGATGCCCTCGCCCAGGACTGGCTGGAGGGGTCCGGTTACCAGTTGATGTCGGTCGATGCGGAAACGGCGGATGGATCGGTGAACCTTCTGCTGGTCGGAGAGGGGGACCTTCCTGCCCTCCAGCCGCTGCAGGAGCGTGCCCGGGACGTCCTGTTCGGCCGCTCGCTGCGGCTCAAGGTGCTGGAGTCCCGCACGCTTGACCTGGGGGCGAAAGCGGTGCCCTTCCCGTAGTTCTCCCGCTGTTTGAGCCCCTGGCCCCGTTGCCGGCTGTCCACGCCCACGCCCTTGCTGGCCTGGTGGCCGCTGCAGCAGGGGTTCGGTCTCTCCGTGCCGACGACCCTGCTGCAACCTTTGGCCTGGTCTCGCCTGAGCCGGGGTGGCCGAATGGCCGACACTCCAGAATTCGTTGGATGTTCGCGCCCCTTTCGTGTCTGACTTCAGCGTCAGTGCCTTGCAGATTGTGGGGGGCATTGCCCTCCTCTTCGGTGGCGGCGAATTGTTTGTGTCCGGTTCGGTGGCTCTCTCGCTGCTGTTCGGCATCCCCCAGATCGTGATCGGCCTCACCGTGGTGTCGCTCGGCACCAGTGCGCCCGAGCTGTTCGTGAGCCTGATCTCCACCATTCAGGGGAACCTGGGGGTGGCGGGTGCCGACAACCTGGCGGTCAGCAACGTTGTGGGCAGCAACATCTTCAATGTGCTGGTGGTGCTCGGCCTCAGCGCCCTGATCGTGCCGCTCCGGGTGAAGAGCCGGCTGGTGCGGCGCGATGTGCCCTTGCTGCTGGCGGTGTCGATGGCGGTGTGGGGCATGGCCTCTGGTGGCCGGGTCACCTGGCAGGCGGGCGTGGCCCTGCTGGTGGCCACGGTGATGAACATCATCTGGGAGATGCGCACCGCGAGCGAGAACCCCGATGAGGCCAGTGAAATCGACGATTCGGAGCGCAGTACGCCTCTGGTGGCTGCGGTGAAGCTGGTGGCTGGCCTGGCTCTGCTGGTGGGTGGCTCCCAGTTGCTGGTTCAGGGGGCCACGACTGTGGCACTGGCCTTGGGGGTGAGCACCACCGTGATCGGCCTCACGGTGGTGGCCGCCGGCACCTCGATGCCCGAGCTGGTCACCTCCCTGGTGGCGGCCTACCGGGGCAAGGCCGATCTGGCTATCGGCAACGTGATCGGCAGCAACCTGCTCAACCAGCTGGTGATCCTCGGCCTCTGTGCCACCGTGTCCGGCAGCCGCGGGCTGGGGGTGGATCCGCTGATGATCCAGCGCGACCTGCCGATCATGGTGCTCACCACCATTGCCTGCCTGCCGATTTTCTGGACCCAGGGGGTGATCACGCGCCTGGAAGGGGGAGTGCTGGTGGCGCTGTACGTCGCCTATCTGGCGGAGCAACTGCTGCTCAACATCTCCCCGGGCTATTCAGACGAGTTCCGCCTGGTGGTGCTGGTGGTCCTGATGCCCACCGTGATGGTGTTCCTCAGCTGGCAGGTGCTGGCCTGGCGGGAACAGAGCCGCCTTCCCTAATGTTCCTGCCGGCCCCCCGTCCCTGCCTCCATGACGGTTCTCAAGCTTCTGATCCGGGCCATGGCGGCGGCGACCGGAGCCCTTGCCCTGGCATCCTGCGGTCCCCCGGATCCCCAGGCCCTGCAGCGCCTGGCCTGTGAGCAGGCAGGCGCCAACCTCGACATCCAGTCGCTGGGGCAGCTGGACACCCTGCGCAGGGCTCTTGGCGTGGCACCTGATGTGGATCCGATCGAGGCTTGTCGCGCCGCCGGTGTGGAGCTGAATCCTCCCCGGGCTACTCCTCAGCCCGGGGAGGCCCCTCCGAGCGGATCCAGCCGCCAGGAGTGAGGAATCCAGCCGCGACCGGCGTGGTGACTGGCTGACAGATCCCCGGTCGTGGAGCGTTTCTTAGCACGATGCATCCACAATCAACCTCCTAGCTTCGGATCCAAATGGCCGCTCGCTCCAGGCTTCTGCTCCTGATTCCGTTGCTTGCCTCCCTCGCTCTCGCCGGCTGCGCAGGCGAAGGCGGCGGCATCCAGAGCCAGAAGTTGACTGCCATCAAAGCCCGCGACAAGTTGATCTGCGGCGTGGAGGGCAAGCTGCCGGGCTTCAGCTTCGTCAATCCAGACGGCTCCTACACCGGCCTGGATGTGGATATCTGCAAGGCCGTGGCAGCGGCGTTGCTCGGGGATCCGGCCAAGGTTGAATATCGCGATCTCAACTCCAGTGAGCGCTTCGCGGCCCTGGCCAGCGGCGAGGTGGATCTGCTCTCCCGCAACACCACCTACACCCTCAGCCGGGATGCGGCCGGCGGCAACGGCCTCAGCTTTGCCCCCCCTGTCTTCTATGACGGCCAGGGCGTGATGGTTCCTGTGGCCAGCGGCGTGAAGAGCCTTGCCGATCTGGCGGGCAAGCCGATCTGTGTGGAGACCGGCACCACCACCGAGCTGAACCTGGCCGACCGCATGCGCGAGATCAAGGCGCCCTACACGCCGCTGAAGTTCCAGACCAGCGACCAGACCTACGCCGCCTACCTGCAGGGCCGCTGCACGGCCGTGACCAGCGACCGCTCCCAGCTGGCGGCCAAGCGCACGAGCTTCCCCGATCCCGCCGCCCATACCCTGCTGCCTGACGTGCTCAGCAAGGAGCCCCTGGCACCGGCCACCACCAACGCCGATCCCGCCTGGGCGGATGCGGTGCGCTGGATCGTGTACGCCCTGATGCAAGCGGAGGAGTCGGGCATCACCCAGGCCACCGTCGACGCCAAGGTCGCCCAGGCCAAGGCCGACACCAACCAGGCCGACCTGCGCCGTTTCCTGGGGGTGGAAGGTGACTTCGGCAAGCACCTGGGCCTGGCGCCCGACTTCGTGGTGCGCGCCGTGAAGGCCGTGGGCAACTACGGCGAGATCTTCGAGCGCAATGTGGGCACGGAGTCGAAGCTCAAGCTGGAGCGGGGTCTGAACCGGCAGTGGAAGGACGGTGGCCTGATCTATTCGCCGCCGTTCCGTTGATGCCCTCGGTGGTCACCCCCTGGTGGCGCAACCGCCGCCTGATCCCCTGGCTGGTGCAGGCCGCCGTGGGGCTGGTGTTGCTCGTGCTGATCGCCTTCCTGCTGGGCAATCTGGTGCGCAATCTCACCGCCGCCGGGCTGCTGCTCAGCTGGGGCTGGCTCGACAATCCGGCCGGCTTCGACGTGTCGGAGACCCTGCTCCCCTTCGACGCCGGGCTGCCCTACTGGCGCGCTCTCCTGGCCGGGCTGGTGAACACCCTGCGCGTGGTGCTGGCGGGCCTGGTGGGGGCGACGGTGCTCGGCACCCTGGTGGGGGTGGCGTCGTTCAGCGGCAACGGGCTGTTGCGCCGGATGGCCCGGATCTACGTGGAACTGATCCGCAACATTCCGCTGCTGCTGCAGCTGCTGTTCTGGTATTTCGTGGTGTTCCTGGCCCTGCCCGGGGGCGCTGAGGCGATCCAGCTGCCGGGGGTGGTGCTCGCCAAGTCGGGGCTGTACCTCATCCGTCCTGAGCTGGTGAACGGCGTGTGGCAGGCGCCGCTGCGCCTCACGGTGGAATTCAGCGCCCTGCTCACCGGTCTGGTGGTGTATACCGCAGCCTTCATCGCCGAGGTGGTGCGCGGCGGGGTGGCCTCGGTGCCGAGCGGCCAATGGGAGGCCGCTCGCTCCCTGGGGCTCAGCCCGTCGATGACCCTGCGCCGGATCGTGCTGCCCCAGGCCCTGCGTGTGATCGTGCCGGCCCTCAACAGCCAGTACATCTCCCTGGCCAAGAACTCCTCCCTGGCTGTGGCCTGCGGCTTCACCGACCTCTACTCGGTGGCCGAGACCACCCTCAACCAGACCGGCCGGGCGGTGGAGGTGGTGCTGATCCTGCTGGGCTCCTACCTGCTTCTGGATCTGCTGATCTCCGCCCTGATGAATGGTCTCAATGGCCTGGTGCAGCTGAAGGAGCGCTGATGGAGACACCTCTGATCCACACCAGGTTCCGCCGTCTGCGCCAGGAGCTGTTCGCCACCCCCCTGGACGGGCTGGTTTCGATCGCCCTGATCGCCCTGCTGCTGGCGGCGGCCACGGCCTTCCTGCGCTGGGCGTTCCTGCAGGCCGAGTGGGCGGTGATCCAGGCCAACAGCACCCTGTTCGCCGTGGGGCGCTACCCCCTGGAGCAGCAGTGGCGCCTCTGGCTGCTCACCGCCCTGCTGGCCGCGGCCACAGGCCTCAGCTGGGGCCTCCTGCGGGGTCTGCCCCACCGCGGCCGGCAGGGGCGCCCCTGGCCCCGCAACGACCGCCTGGCCGCGGTGGTTCTGGCGGGGCTGGCGTTGGCGGTTCCCCTGGCCCTCGGCCTGCAGGCCGGCATCCAGCTGCGCTGGTGGCTGATCACGGTGCTGCTGCTTGGTCTCCGCTGGGCTACCGGTCGCTGGGGGCGCCGGCTCCCGCCGGCGCTCCGCAACGCCATTCCGCTGCTCTGGCCGCTGCTCTATCTACTGGGGATGGTGCTGATCAGCGGCGGCCTCGGACTAATCCGGGTGGCGCCCTCGGAGTGGGGCGGCCTGCTGCTCACCTTGATACAGGCCAGCTTTGCGATCCTGCTCTGCTTCCCCCTCGGCATCCTGCTGGCCCTGGGCCGCCGCAGCGAGCTCCCCCTGCTGCGCTGGGGTTCGGTGCTCTACATCGAATTCATCCGCGGGGCACCGCTGATCACGCTGCTGTTCCTCGGCCAGAACCTGCTCGGCTTCCTGTTGCCCGGGGGCATGGCTCCCGACCGGGTGTGGCGGGCCGCCTGGGTGCTCACCCTGTTCGCCGCCGCCTACGTGGCCGAGGCGGTGCGCTCTGGCCTGGCGGCCGTTCCCCCCGGTCAGCTGGAGGCGGCCCGCTCCCTGGGCCTTTCCTTCCCCCAGGCCCTGATCCATGTGGTGCTGCCCCAGGCCCTGCGGGTGGCCCTGCCGGCCATCGTGGGGCAGTTCATCAGCCTGCTGCAGGACACCACCCTTCTCTCGCTGATCGGCCTGCTGGAGCTGCTTGGCACCGCCCGGGCGGTGATGGCCAACCCAGCCTTCCTCGGCCGCAACGCCGAGGTGTATCTGGTGCTGGCGGTGCTGTTCTGGTGCTGCTGCGCCGCCCTGGGCCTAGGCAGCCGCGCCCTGGAGACCCGCCTCAACCCCAACGCCACCACCGCCACCACCGCTACCGCCCCCACCATCACGGCATGACGACGTCTTCCCCCTCCAGCGCGATGATCGAGGCCCGCGGGGTCGAGAAGTGGTACCCCAACGGCTTTCACGCCCTGCGCGGCGTGGACCTCACTGTGCACCGGGGGGAGGTGGTGGTGATCATGGGGCCCTCGGGATCGGGCAAGAGCACCTTCATCCGCACCTTCAACGCCCTTGAGGACTTCCAGAAGGGCTCGATCGTGGTGGACGGCATCGCCCTCTCCGACGACGTGCGCCAGATCGAGGCGATCCGCCGCGAGGTGGGGATGGTGTTCCAGCAGTTCAACCTCTTCCCTCACCTCACGGTGCTGGAGAACCTCACCCTGGCGCCCGTGCTGGTGCGCAAGCGTGCCAGGGCCGAGGTGGAGCGCCAGGCCCTGGTGCTGCTGGAGCGGGTGGGCATCCACGAGCAGGCCCGCAAGTATCCCGGCCAGCTCTCCGGCGGGCAGCAGCAGCGGGTGGCGATCGCCCGCTCGCTCTGCATGGAGCCGCGGGTGATGCTCTTCGACGAGCCCACCAGCGCCCTGGATCCGGAGATGGTGCAGGAGGTGCTGGAGGTGATGCAGGAGCTGGCCCGCGAGGGCATGACGATGGTGGTGGTGACCCACGAACTGCGTTTCGCCCGCAAGGTGGCCAGCCGGGTGGTGCTGATGGCCGACGGCGAGGTGGTGGAGGAGGCCCCCCCGGAGCAGTTCTTCACCAGCCCGAGGCACGAGCGCAGCCGCCAGTTCCTGAGTCAGATCGGCTGAGCCCCGCGGCCCGGCGCCGGCGCTGCATCAGGCGGTCAGCAGGGTCATGTGGTGCAGTCCCTCCACTCCCTGCCAGCCCAGGTAGAGGCCAAGCACCAGGGCGAACACCCCCCACCAGCCACTCGGCCCGGTGGACAAGCCAGTCGTTGAGGGCGGTGAGCGGAGCGCGCAGCTGCTCGCCGCTCACCAGCCACAGCAGCGGCGGCAGCAGCAGCAGGGACGTGGCGATGGCCACAAACACTGCTCCCACATCCAGGTCACCGCGCAGGCCGGTTTGGCTGGTGAGCAGCATGCCGCCCAGCTCCGGCAGCCGGCCCATCAGTTGCAGGGCCCAGTTCTCCTCCCCCATGGCCACCGCCGGCGTGAGCTGAAACAGGCCCAGGCCCAGGAGGGCGCCGGCACCGATCAGATCCATCAGGATCTGGCCGCGGCTGCCCAGCTGCGCCGCCCAGCTGAGGCGGCCGCCCATGGCCACCACCAGCCCCTGAGCTCCGCCATTGGCCAGCACCCAGCCGGCCAGGAAGGTGCAGCAGCGGCGCAGCGGGCGGGCCCCCAGCAGCAAAAGGGACACCAGGGCGATGGTGATCGGGCTGAACGTGATCCCCAGACCGAAGGCAAGGGTCTGGGTGAGCCAGTGGAAGGGGAGCATCAGGGGCTCAGGCCGGCAGCGGGAGAGGGGAGGGGCTTGTGGCAGCAGGCCGGGCGGGAGCCGGCCGGGGGCTCACAGCCTCCGCTATTCCCGTTTCCGCTCGCCACGACGCCGATTCAGCAGATCGCCGGGCTCCGCTATGGCCGTGGGGGCAAGCACCCTCCCGGGGAGGGTTCTGCACCAGGCCCGCCAGGAAGTGCTCCTGCCTCCTCGCCTGCCGGATGGCGTGCGAGCGCAACCGCTGGCAATCCGCACCGCCTTCCGCTTGTTGCCTGTTTCGGCTGCCTTGGGGCTGCAGCCTGGGCACCGGGCTTCAGCAGACCTGCCGAATGCCCGGGGGGCGCCTGGTGTGCTGCGGGATTCTGAAAACTGACAGGATCGTGCGGCTGTGGTGGCGCCGCTCCCGCGCCCATGCCCCTCCCGCGCGGGCCTGATTCCTTCCATGTTCCAGCTCATCGAACAGGTGCCGCAGCTGATCCTGGCTGCGGTCGAGACCACCCCCCTGCTGGGGTACGCCGTCATCGCCCTGGTGATGCTGCTGGAGAACGTGGTGCCGCCGATCCCCTCCGAGGTGGTGATGCCCCTGGCGGGGTTCTTGATCCAGCAGGGGAAGCTGGAGGTGGTGCCCACCGTGCTCGCCGGACTGCTGGGCACGGTTCTGGGGGCCTGGTTCTGGTACGGCCTGGGACGGATGGTGAATGAGCGGCGCCTCGAGGCGTGGTTGCAGCGCCACGGCCGCTGGTTCGGCCTGAGGCCGGAGGATCTGGCCCGCAGCCGCCGCTGGTTCCATCGCCATGGCGTAGCGGTGGTGTTCTGGGGCCGGATCATCCCGGGTGTGCGCACCTTTGTATCGCTGCCGGCCGGTATCGAGCTGATGCCCCAGCCGCTGTTCCTGGCCTGGACCACCGCCGGCAGCCTGATCTGGATCGTGCTGCTCACGGTGGCGGGTCAGGCTCTGGGGGCGGGCTACGGCCAGGT
>JBIKUY010000244.1:0-3961 GCA_044347355.1 Prochlorococcaceae cyanobacterium
AGCTGCGCCGGCCTGAGGAACAGTTGCGAGCCCAGAGCTGCCTGTGGAACTGGCAAACCAACGAAGCCACTGCCTCGGGCCAGGTGGTGCTGCAACGCCGCTCCAACGGCCAGGTTTCGCACGCCGATCAATTGCAGGGACGCATCGGCGACGACGGTTTTGCGGAATTCAGCTCACCGGGGGGCGGGCGGGTACGAACCCAACTGAATCTTCCCCCCAGAGCCGGCCGTCGGTCTCCTGAGTCGCCTCGCCCTGCTGCTCGGCCTCCGGCATTTCAGCTGTGAGCCGCCGCGCCCAGCCCTCCACCCAGATCAGATCGCTGCGGCTGAAGCAACGAGCCGACCATCCACCCAGCACCACCAGTCCTTGACCGGCCATTGGCTGAATCAGCACCGATGGAAGGCCCGGCAGCAAGCCGTCGAATTCAGCCCGACCGGGATAGAGGGCAAGATTCACAAGCGAAATCGCCTGTCCCCGCTCCAGGGCGCGGGCACAGATCGGCCCCGGACTAAAACTTGTCTCGGCAAGTAGCCCCCGGCGCAGAAGCACCTGCCCGCGCCAAACCACCAGCACCACGGCAGCCGGACTGGCGGTGAGCAGCATCTGGCTGCCCCAGCCGAGGTCCTGCACCAATGAGCTCGGCAGTCCAGGCACCAGCACCAGCCCCTCCTCACCCTGCAGGTCGGCCCGCACAGCAGCTTCCGGCAGCGCCCGGGTCCAGAGCACAGCGACCAACATCAGGCCGACGGCGAACAGGGCCGCCAACACACTGGCCCGCACCAGTGGAGGGTCAGGCTCCGGCGTGGTCAGCTGGTTCAGAACAACCAGGAGCAATCCGGCAGCGCCGGTGCTCAGACTGACCCTGGCTGGCAAAGGAAGAGCCATGGAAGGGCGACAGCGGCAACCATTGGCGGCAAACTAGGTCGTGCCGGGCCTGCACTTGCTTGAGGTGGTTTGCGTGAACTTTGACGCCCCAGCTGCCATCCGCCGTTGGTTGCAGGCTTCCCTGCTCACAGTGCTGCTGCTGCTACCCCTGGCACCTGCCCTGGCTGTGTCGGCCACGGCGTTCAGCGACACCATCCCCCAGGAGCGCGTCCTGGATCAGGCCGACGTGCTCAGCCGCGCCGCAAGCGCCGATGTGTCCCGCCAGTTGGAGACCCTCTCCGCCGAGCGGGTCGACGCCCACCTGATCACCCTTAAACAACTCGATTACGGCCTCTCTCTTCAACAGCTGGGCCAAGACCTGCTGCAGCGCTGGCAACAGAGCGCCGAGTCCAATGGCCAGCTGCTTTTTCTGATCGACGCGCAGACCAACACCGCGGCAGTGGTGGCCTCCCCCTCCCTCTCGGGCCAATTGAGCGCCAACCTGCTGCGCAGTACCGCCCGCACCACCATGGCGGCCCCAATCCGGGATGGGGCGCGCTTCCGCCAGGCCAGCCTGGACGGGATCCAACGCATCACCACGGTGCTCCAGGGAGGAGAAGATCCTGGCGAACCGTCAGTGGCTCAGGTGATCACCCCCACCAGCAACGTGCCCAGCCGGGAGCAGACCGAATCAAGCAACGGCTTTACATGGGTTGTCGTGCTGCTGGTGGTGGGCACCGTGGTGCCGATGGCCACCTGGTGGGTGTTCTCCCGCTAAGCACCATGGGGCTCAGGAACTGGATCGGTACCCTCGGCAAGGCCCAGGGTCTGCAGATCAGCCACGACCTTGAACGTGGCTACGAAGCCGCTCTGCTGATCCAGAGCATTGAGCTGGAGCATTACAACGACCGTCCCGTGCGGCCGGAAGTGAATTTGCCCCTGCCCCGTTCAACCCAGGCGCAGCTTTTACGACGCTTTCAGGCTGCCCTGGATATCTGCCGGCAATGCCTGGGAACGCTCGAGGCCCACCGCTCCGAGCTGGTGGGGCAGGAGTTGCGCCAACTGCAGCTAGTGGAGTCTGTGGTGGCCCGCTATGACAAGCCAAGCCGCAAACCCTTGCCAGCCATCAGTCGCTCACCGGAAGTATTGCCGCGCAGCCTGATCGGCGTGGTGGATCAGGTGCGGCGTCAGCTGGATCCCGAAGCCGAAGCCGACGTACTGGCGGGCTTCCGCCGCCGTCGTGATTCCACCCTGGTCTCGCTGCGCATTCTGCTGCTGATGATTCTGGTGCCGCTGCTGGTTCAGCAGTTGAGCCGAACCTATGTGATGGGGCCGTTGGTGGATCGCTACGCGCCAGTGAGTGCCTTCATCAGTTACCCCAAACCCCACCTTGAAGAAAAGGCGGTGGAGAAGCTCAGGGTGTACAAGGCCGAGGTTGAATTCGCCGCCTTGCTGGAAGGCAAACCTCTCCCTAGCCCGGAAGAACTGCAGCTCCAGCTTGCTGATCGGGCCCGGCAACTGAAACAGGAAGCCGATAACGAAAGCACCGAAGCGATCAAAAACGTACTGGCTGATCTGGCTGCACTTGCCGGCTTCGTATTGGTTTGTTTTCTGGGAAAGCGGGATATTCAGGTGTTGCGAGGTTTTATCGATGAGATGATCTACGGGCTGAGTGACAGCGCAAAAGCCTTTGCCATCATCTTATTCACTGATATCTTCGTTGGTTTTCACAGTCCGGAAGGCTGGACCGTGTTACTGGATGGTGTTGCCAATCACCTTGGCCTACCGGCCCGGGAGAATTTCATCATGTTGTTCATCGCCACCTTCCCCGTGGTGTTAGCAACAATCTTCAAGTACTGGATCTTCCGCTATCTCAACCGGGTCTCTCCATCCTCTGTGGCAACCCTGCGCAACATGAACGGCGGCGGCTGATGGGAATCGAGCTGATCACAGGCCCTGCCCGTTCTGGCAAGAGTCGCTGGGCTGAACATCGGGCCGCCTCTTCAGGGCTGGCTGTTCACTACCTGGCCACCGGCCCCCAGTTGCCCGACGACCCGGCCTGGCAGGAACGATTGAGGCGCCATCGCCTGCGCCGGCCATCCCACTGGCATTGCCAGGAGGTGGGGCTGCGCCTACCGGCAGTCCTCAATGGCCTCGCCCCCGGAGACATCGCCTTGGTCGATTCCCTCGGCACCTGGGTGAGCGCGGGGCTCGACCTAGACCGGCAGACCTGGCTGGAACACACCTCCCGTCTACAGGCCAGCCTGCTGAGCTGCCGCAGCAGGGTGCTTGTGGTGAGCGAACAGGTGGGCTGGGGTGTAGTGCCGCCCACCGCCATCGGTGGGCAGTTTCGCGATCGCCTCGGCAGCCTGGAAGATCAACTCAGTTCCCACTGTCAGCATCTCTGGCTGGTGGTGGCAGGTCGGGCCTTCGACCTGCTTCCCCTCAGCGAACCTGTGCCGCCCTGCTGACCATGCCCCGCGTGGTGCTGTACCAACCCCAAATCCCCCCCAACACCGGAAACGTGGCCCGCAGCTGTGCGGCCACCAACCAGGAACTCCACCTGGTTGCGCCACTGGGTTTTGAGATCAGTGATCGGCAGCTGCGCCGCGCCGGACTCGACTACTGGCCCTACGTCCCCTTGCACCAACATCCCGATTACACCGGCTTTCAACGGGAGCGGCTGCGACGGGGGGGACGCCTCGTTGGCTTGAGTGCCCTCACCGATGCTCCTTACACCCGATTCAGTTTTGCCGAGGACGACTGGCTGCTATTCGGGCGGGAGACCGATGGGCTGCCTGCAGCAGTCCAGGCCGACTGTGATGCACTGCTCACCATTCCGATGGCCCGATCCCGCAACCACCCCCAGGGCGGCGTGCGCAGTCTCAACCTTGCTTCCGCGGTGGCAATCGTGCTGTTCGAGGCCCTGCGCCAATTGGATCAGGCCAGCCCCTGAGGCATGCCAACCACCAGCGGTGGTGCCCGTTGCGCTTGCTCCCCCATGGACAGTCCGCTACTGTCTGCGCGGTCCAGGGATGTTGGCTTCTCCACTGGGCTCTGATCTTTGGGGACACTGAATGACAGCACCGAAGCCTCG
>JBIKUY010000245.1:0-3959 GCA_044347355.1 Prochlorococcaceae cyanobacterium
AGGTGGCGATGGTGTTCCAGGGGCGCAACGAGGAGCTGCTGGAGCTGCTGCAGGAGCAGATGGATCGCTATGCCGAGCGGCTCGATTTCGAGAGTGCCGCCAGGGTGCGCGACCAGCTGCAGGGCCTGGACACCCTCACCGCCGACCAGAAGATGAGCCTGGGCGACAGCTCAGTGAGCCGCGATGTGCTTGCCCTGGCGGCAGATGAACGGGTGGCGGCCGTGCAGCTGTTCCAGATGCGGGCCGGCAAGCTGGTGGGGCGGCTCGGTTACACGGCCGACGCCCTGGGTACGCCTGCTCTTGCTGCAGTGCTCGAGGGGCAGGAAGCCAGCGATACGCCCCCCTCGCCCGAGCGCCGCGCGGCCCTGGGGCGGATCCTGCAGACCGTGATCGAGGAGCACTACAGCCAGGTGGAGGGGGTGGAGATTCCCCCTGAGCTCCTGGTTCAGCATCCTCTGCCTCAGCAGGGCCTGATCGAGGCCTGGCTGGCTGAACTGCGTGGCCGCAAGGTGAAGCTGGCGGTGCCCCAGCGCCAGCAGAAGGCCGACCTGATCGAGCTGGTGGTACGCAATGCCAGCTACGAGCTGCAGCGGGCCCAGCGAGCCAGCGAGCAGAACCTGCTGGCCACCGAGGACCTGGCCCAGCTTCTGGATCTCACGGCGGCCCCCCGGCGCATTGAGGGTTACGACATCAGCCATGTTCAGGGCAGCGACGCCGTCGCGTCCCAGGTGGTGTTCCTCGATGGGCTGCCGGCGAAGCAGCACTACCGCAAATACAAGATCCGCAGCGCCGCCGTGCGGGCCGGCCACTCCGACGACTTCATGAGCATGGCGGAAGTGATCCGCCGCCGCTTCCGCCGCTGGGCCCAGGCCAAGGCCGAGGGCGCCGACCTGGGCGAGCTGCGCCGGGCTACCGGCACCGCCTTACACACCGCCGGCATGAACGACTGGCCCGACGTGGTGATGATCGATGGCGGCAAGGGACAACTCTCGGCGGTGATGGAGGCCCTACGGGAGCTGAACTTGCACGAGGAGCTGGTGGTGTGCTCCCTGGCCAAGCAGCGGGAGGAGGTGTTCCTGCCCGGGGCCAAAGAGCCGTTGGAGAGCGAGCCGGACCAGCTAGGACTCCAGCTGTTGCGACGCCTTCGGGATGAGGCCCACCGCTTCGCCGTGAGCTTCCACCGCCAGCAGCGGGGCGAGCGCATGACCCGCTCGCGCCTCTCTGACATCCCGGGCCTGGGGCCGAAGCGGATCAAGGATCTGCTGGCCCACTTCCGCTCGATCGAGGCCATCCAGTTGGCCAGCGTGGAGACGCTGGCGGTAGCCCCCGGCATGGGGCCGACCCTCGCCCGACAGGTATGGGAGTACTTCCATCCAGCGGCCGAAGAGATCGCCGGAGAGCTGCCGGGAGAGAATGACACCGAACCGATCCCGATGGAGCTGGCCAGTTGAGGCCTCTGCTGCGTGCCCTGCTCTGGAGCACCCTGTTGCTGGGGCTGTTGGTGGCGCTGGTACTGGCTCCGCTCCCCCTGCGGGGGGCTGCCCTGGCTTCGCCAGGTCTGTGTGTGGGCCCTGTCTGCGGTGATGAAATCACCCGCAGCGCCAAACACCACTGGCAACTGCGCCTGCGCGCCAACGATCAGCAGGGTCACCGGGAGCGACTGGTGGTGGACTGTCGCAACGGCGTGCTCAGTCCGCTGGCCGGTCCGGTGGACCGGGGCTATGCAGCCGCAATGGCGCGGCGAGCCTGTCGTCTGGCCGGGGAGGTCTGAACCGTGACCCATTGCTGGCCCTCCAGGGGAGCTCGCCGTTGGTTCATCTGGCTAATGAGCATGGCCGTGCTGCTTGGCCTCCTGCCAGCCCCCCCGCTGCGGGCCAGCCCCGTTGGTACACCCAGCAATCCTCTGCCACTCAGTAGCGACGTCCTGGCCGGCCGATCAGCCTGGAACCGGCCCGACACCTATCCCCTCTCCCTGCGACCGGCCCCGGATCGCTACCGCCCCAGCGCCGAATGGCTCGGCCGGCTGATCCTGCCCAGCGCCGCCGAAACCTCCGCCACCCCGGGGGACTGGGTGTGGATCGAGCTGGAGCAGGCCCCCCCGGACCAGCAGGCATTGATTGGCAGCCGCCGGCGGCTGCGCTGGGCTCAGAACCCCGAGCTGCAGCGGATCGTGAACGCCGTCACGGTGGATATTCGCTTCGGAGAGAACGCCCGCAAGGTAGAAGCTGGTTTCAACGTGATACCCAGCCGTCTCAACGGACGCAACCAGGTTGGCCCCTTGCAATCGCTGGCGGGGGCCAGGCCAGTGGATGACGTGACCGTCGCCCTGTATTCCGTGGCACTGGATGCTGGGGATCTACGCATCGGCCGCCCACCGGTGCAGATCACCGGCCGCTGGCAGGGCCTAGTGCAGCTGCTGGAGGCCCCTGCAGCTCCGAACGACACGGGCAGCGATCTGGTGCGGGTCCGCCATGTCGATCCGGCCACTGGTCGCTTCGACGGACCGGAGGAGCGCATCCGCTTTCCCCAGCTGCCCCCGGATCGCTTCGGTCGGATGGCCTTCAACCTCCCGGGCTTGCTGGAGTCCCCCCTGAATCAACTGGGTTGGCAGATCCAGGGGGCGCCAGCCAGCGATGGGGTGATCACCGTGCAAGCGCTTCAACCCCGAGAGATCACGGCCCTCACACCCCAGCGCCAGCGCAACGGCACGGCGGCCAGCCTTAACCACATCCGGGTGGCCAACTGGAGCCCGGCCGAGAGCCAGCCCGGCAGCCTGCACACCACGTCCCTGGTGCCTGATGGAGCGGTGCCACCGGGCTGGGCGGTGGGAGAGCGAGCCCTGCTGATCCACCTGTTTGGCGGCATCGGTGGCAAGGAGGCCGAACCCAGTCCAGCGTGGACCACAACGGGCCACTTCGCCTTTGGCGAGGCCGAAGTGGTGCGCGATGTCATCAGCGGTGAACCGCGCCTGGCGATTCGCTACCACCAGATCTACGCCAACAACCCCAATGGGATCGTCTCCGGTAGCCAGCACTGGAGTGCCTATGCCGGCAATCTGCAACGGGGTTGGCTGGGCTCCAGGCCCTTCTCGGATCTTCTTGTGCCGATGGAGCCGCGGGTGCTCGACGCCCTCGCCCTGCAGGCCGAAATCCTGGCTGCCCGCTACCGAAGCGGTGACGGCGGCGGCGTCGCCATGGTCACAGCAGCCACCTCGTGTGTGCAGGATTCCAGTCAGGCCCTGTGGATCGCCATCCAGCAACTGCGGCAGGGCGCCGTTTTCAACGATCTCACGCCTGCCGACCAGCGCCGGCTGGCCAAGCTGGGCACGGCCCTCGACCGCTGGCTCACCCCATTTGGTCGGCCCCGCCCCGACTGGCGGCACAACGCTGCCCGCACTCTGGATGGGGGCAGTGGTGGCTTTGAGAGCAGCCAGAAGCTCAGCGACGTGCTGCTGAGTTGGAACTCGATGCTGCCCCGCCATGCCCACGACGCCATGGCCGCCGACATCGCGCGCGCGGGCCTGCCCCTGTGGTTGATCCGCACCAACCAGATTCCTTCGGCAGCCCCCCGCATGCTGCCTGTGGCCCCCACAGCCCTGCTGGGCCACTTGCCTGTGCTGGGCACCCTGGTGAACCGGATACTGGCCTGCCTGCTGCCACCGTTGCAGCCTGGCGACCTGTTCCGCAGCCTGGCAATCCTTGCGATCTACGGGGCCCTGGCCCTGGGCCTCGGCTTCGGCAGCGGCTTCCTCAGCCTTCCCTGGAGCTGGCCCCCCCTGGGGCAGGTGGTCCCACGGGTTGCTGGACTGCTCTTCATGCCCGCCCTGGTGGAAGAACTGCTGTTTCGGGTGTGCCTGATCCCCCAAACGATCGAGGGCTACCCCTGGCAGTCCCAGCTGGCCTGGATCGGCCTCAGCCTCGGCCTGTTTGTGCTGTATCACCCCGTGGCAGCCCGCTTTT
>JBIKUY010000012.1:0-14807 GCA_044347355.1 Prochlorococcaceae cyanobacterium
GGCGGCGGTGATTGCCTACCCCAGGGACTGGGAGGTGTGGGGGCCTGCGGATGCCCCCCTGCCCGATGGGCTGGGGCAGGCGCGCCGGGTCGAGCAGGAGCTGGCCGAGCGGTCGGTGCTGGAGCTGCGCCGCTCCGGTGGTTCGGTGCTGCTGGAGGGTCCCGTGACCCTGGAAGCTCCCCAGGGACTGCGCTGGCAGGGCGGGGTGTTCGCCGGCCCCTTCACCCTCCTGCCGGATGCCCATGGCGGCTGGACGCTGGTGGAACAGGTGCCTCTGGAGCGCTACCTCCAGGGGGTGGTGCCCCATGAGATCGGTGCCGGTTCGCCACCGGTGGCCCTCGCCGCCCAGGCGGTGCTGGCCCGCACCTGGGCGCTGCGCAACATCCAGCGCTTCGCGGTGGATGGTTACCACCTCTGTGCCGACACCCAGTGCCAGGTGTATGCCGATCCGCGCCATGCCGGCGCCGCGGTGCGGGATGCCATCGCCAGTACCCGCCACCAGGTGCTCGCCTGGCAGGGGGCGCCGATCCACGGGGTGTATCACGCCACCAACGGCGGGGTGTCCGCAGGATTCGAGGAGGTTTGGAGCGGCACGTCCCTGCCCTATCTGCAGCCGCGGGTTGATGGAGCCCCGGCCGTGCAGGTGCGCTTCCCGCTTCCCCTGCCCGGCGGCCAGCTACCGGTTCTGCTGGCCAGTCGAGAGTTCTATGGCGCCGACCATCCCCGCTTCCGCTGGAGCCGCACCCTGGACGCGGCCCAGGTTCGCCAGGCTCTTCAGCGCGTGGCGCCCCAGCTGGGTACTCCCCAGCAGGTGAAGGTGCTCGAGCGGGGCACGAGCGGCCGGGTGCTGGCCCTTGAGATCCGCGACGCCGGCGGTGAAGCCGTCGTGCTGCGCCGCGACGCGATCCGGCGCAATCTCACCCAGTTGCCCAGCACGCTGTTTTTGGTGGAGCCCCAGGGGCCAGGGCGCTGGAGCTTCGTGGGGGGCGGCTTTGGCCACGGCGCCGGCTTGTCCCAGGCCGGCGCCATCGATCTGGCCAGGCGCGGCTGGACCTTGCGGGCAATCCTTGACCACTACTACCCAGGCACCCAGCTCCAGCCCCTCTCGGCGCTGGGTGGCGGCGCTCTCGGAGGAGCCCCTTAGAGTCCGAGGGCTTCCGGGATTCCCATGGCCGGGATTGGTCCTGCCACCGATCACCCCCCGACCAGCTCCAAGGCGGTGAGTGCCACCCAGCGAAGGCGCGGGAAATCCGCCCTGTTTTTGGTGGCCTGCGGGGTGGCTGGGCTTGGACCTCACTGGCTGGAGCCCGGGCTGCGCCTGGTGCCCGCCAGTGCCCTGGCGCTTCTGTTGGGGGGATACAGCTTTCGCACAGTTTTGGTGCCGGCCCTCAGCCGCACCAGAGGGGCTGCCGGCATGGCTCAAGTCCCAGCTCCTCCAGCCCAGCGCGAGGGGTCTGGCAGTGCCGATCCCGCCCCCGCTGTGGATGTGGTGGTGGCCGCCCGTGATGAGCAGGCCGTGATCGGCAGGCTGGTGGAGGGCATTGCTCGGCTGCGCTACCCCAGGGAGGCCCTGAGGTTGTGGGTGATTGACGATGGCAGCAGTGACCGCACCCCTCAGGTGTTGGCCGATCTGCAGGCCGAGCATCCCTTTCTGCGGGTGTTGCGGCGGGAGCCCGATGCCGGTGGCGGCAAGTCTGGTGCGCTCAACCTGGCTTTGCAGCATGTCGACGCTCCCTGGATGCTGGTGCTGGACGCGGATGCCAACCTCCAGACCGACACCCTGGAGCGGCTGATGCCCCTGGCTGAACAGGGTGGCTGGGCGGCGGTGCAACTGCGCAAGGCGGTGGCCAACCCTGACGCCAACTGGCTCACCCGTGCCCAGGCGATGGAAATGGCCCTGGACACTGTGGTGCAGGAGGGTCGCCTGAGTCGCGGCGGTGTGGTGGAGCTGCGCGGCAATGGTCAACTGCTGCGCCGCACTGCCCTTGAGCGGGTTGGTGGTTTCAACGAGGACACGGTTACCGACGATCTTGATCTCAGTTTCCGGCTGTTGCTCCACCAGCAACCGCTGGCTGTGGTCTGGGATCCGCCGGTAGGCGAGGAGGCTGTGCTGGGTCTGTCAGCCCTGTGGCGGCAGCGCCAGCGCTGGGCGGAGGGCGGCCTGCAGCGCTTCTTCGACTACGCCCCTGGGTTGCTCTCCGACCGGCTCAGCCCAGGCTGCAAGTTGGATCTTCTGTGCTTCTTTTTGCTCCAGTACGTGCTGCCGCTGGTGGCCGTTGCTGATCTGCTGGGGGCGCTGATCACCCGCAGCCTGCCCACGATCTGGCCCCTGTCATTCGTGGCCTTCGGCCTGTCGGGGGCGTCGATCCTGCAGGGCTGCCGTCGCGGAGGGGAGGGCCCCCAGCTACCCAGGATGCACCCCGCCAATCTGCTGCTGGGCATCCTCTATCTGGGCCACTGGTTCCTGGTGATCCCGTACACCACCTTGCGGATGGCCCTGCTGCCCAAGCGGTTGGTCTGGGCCAAGACCCTGCACCTCGGAGAGGACCCGGCCGCGGCCTGATCGCCAGGCATTCAGGCGGCATCGGCGCCCGTGATCTCGTCGAGAGCCCCATCGTCCATCTCCACCACTTCCCCGTTGAAGAACTCGGCAAGTTGCCGGGTTTTTTCATCCAGTTGGGAGAGTGGCTGTCGCGCTTCATTGCCGGCGGTCGTGGGGGTGGGCGGGGCTGGCTGCGGGACTTGTGGTGGGCTGCTAGGCGTGACTGGTGGTGTTGCGGGGGCTGGGACGGCGGCCCCTGGCGTGGTGACTGAGACCCCAGGGAACGCTGCTGCCGAAGCGCCCGCGGAGGGCGGCGGGGTGGGCGCGGGCTCGCGGGAGAGCTGGGCCAGTTGCGGTTGCTGTGGGTTGGGCACAGGCGGTGGCTCCCCGGCGGCCTCCAGGGAGAGCTGACGGGTTCCGCCGAGGGCACGGCTGATGGCTTGCTCGACCAGTGCCTGCCGGGTCTGCACCATCGCCATCCAGGTGCCCGCCACCTGCACAACCGCCCGGTGGTCGTCGAGACGCACCAGCCTGGCTTGCTGGGAGAGCAGCATCCGGGTGGACGGCAGCTCCAAGCTGGCCAGGATCCGCGCCCAGATGTCCGCCAGGCTGGTAGCTGGATCCGTGGCGTTGGCCGGGGAGATGGTTGCGGCTTCCGCTGCGGCAGGGGCTGCCTCCTTCGGGGTTGGCAGGGGGGGGACAGCAGCAGCAGGGGCTGGGGCAGCCGCTGGAGCGGGGGTTGCACCGGGGGCGGCAACGGCCGGAGCAGGCGCTGGCATCGCACTTGCCCCGGTGGGCTCGTCTAACAGCCCCAGCAGCAACACCTCCAGCCACAGCCGAGGGTTCACGCTGTGGCGCAGCTGTTGCTCGCTGCCGCGCAGCTGGGTCTGCCAGTGCAGCAGGCGGGCCTTGCCGATACGGCGCGCTAGCGCGGGAAGTTGCTCGCGCAACTGGGGCGACACACTGGTGAGCTCCAGGCGATCGGGTGCCACTCCTGCCAGCACCAGATCCCGCAGCAGGCTGGCCAAACCCTGCAGCAGCGCCGTTGGTTCCCTGCCCCGCTCCAGCAGTCCCCGGCAGGTTTCCAGCAGGCCTAGGGCCTCGGCGTCGGCCAGGGCCTTGGCCAGCTCCAGCAGCTCCTCTTCGGGCACTGCCCCCAGCAGGTCCCACACCGCTGCCGCTTCCACTGGTGGCGGGAGCAGGCTGAGTTGATCGAGCAGGCTCTCGGCGTCGCGCAGGCCCCCCTGGGCCCGCTGGGCAACCACGTGCAGGGCTTCGGGGGTGATGCCGATCGCTTCCTGCTTGGCAATCCAGGCCAGGTGCTGCCCCAGAGCCTGCAGGGGGATGCGGCGGAAGTCGAAGCGCTGGCAGCGGCTGAGAATCGTGGGCAGCACCCGCTGGGGGTCGGTGGTGGCCAGCACGAACACCACCCTTGGTGGTGGCTCCTCGAGTGTTTTGAGCAGGGCGTTGAAGGCCGCGGTGGAGAGCATGTGGCACTCGTCCACCACGTACACCTTCCAGCGCGCCTGCACAGGTGCGAAGCGGGAGCGCTCGATCAGTTCGCGGATGTTGTCCACGCCCGTGTTGGAGGCGGCGTCGATCTCGATCACATCCAGGGCGTTGCCGGCGGCGATCGAGGTGCACAGCTCGCAGTGGCCGCAGGGTTCGGGTGTGGGCCCTTCGCTGCTCACGCAGTTGAGGGATCGGGCCAGGATGCGGGCGCTCGAGGTCTTGCCCGTGCCCCGCGGGCCACTGAAGAGATAGGCCGGTGCGATACGGCCGGCGCGCAGGGCATGACTCAAAGTGGCGGCAATCGCCTCCTGACCAACCAGCTGGTCGAAGCGCTGGGGCCGGTATTTGTGGTGGAGGGGCTGGTAGGCCGAGGTCATCGGGGCCGCGGCGAGGACGATCGCCCCAGGAAGGAGGCGGTGTTGTTGAGGCTACCGGGCCTTCAGGGGGCGCCTGTGTGTTCGTTTTGCCGATTACCGCTCTCGTCGGCAGCACCAAGCAGACCCTGCAGGCGTTGGTCCATGGCGGCCTCCAGGTCTTCCACCTCCGCCAGTTGATCGGCCAGCTTCTGGGCTGCCCGGCGCAGCGCTTCAAACTGGCCCTCACCCCAGCGGGCTTCGGCCCTGGCCAGTTCCTCGTCCAGTTTCGACTGCAGGGTCTGGCGCAGTCCCTCCAGCTGCTCCAGGCTGCGGCGGGCGAGGGCCACGCCCTGATCCAGTTGCTCCCGGTCGATGCGCAGGGCATCGAGGCGGTGCCCCTGGCGCAGCAAGAGCCGGGCGCCGCTCAGCACGGCCGCCGGCAACCATTGGCCGAAGGCCAGCGCCCCCAGACTGCCGGTGTGCAGCCAGTCCTCTACCTGCGTGCTGCGGTGACGCCCTGTCTTGCACCAGTGGGCGAAATGCTCGCAGTTGTTGAACAGCAGGTTGTAGTCCTGCTCCCCGAGCCGGCCCATGGCCCGCCGCAGGGTCACACCGGTGGGCGAACAACTCCCCTCGGGGTAGGCGACCACGCTCAGGGGCTGGTCCCGGCTGAAGTCCGCCAGCGGGCTGCGCAGGATCTCCCGTCCCTCCAGATAGTGGGCCACGGTGCCGTCGCCCAGGTCGATGCCATGGTGGTTGAACAGGCCGTGCTGGCGCGGGACCTGCAGGTGATCGGCAGCGGCCAATGGTTGGAGGTGCGGGAACGCGTTAGTGGCCAGGATCAGGCACTGGCCTGCTGGGCTCCATCCATGCTGCCGCCCAGCTGCACCACCTGGCCGCGGGTGCGCTGCTCCACCAGGTCGCGGGTGATCGTGAAGCTCTTCACGTCACCGCGGGAAGGCAGGTCGTACATCACATCCAGCATCAGTTCCTCCACGATGCCGCGCAGGGCCCGGGCACCGGTTTTGCGGCGATGAGCCTCGGTGGCGATGGCCTCGATGGCATCGGGCTCGAATTCCAGGGCCACCTCATCCATGCTGAGCAGCGTTTGGAACTGTTTCACCAGCGCATCGCGCGGTTCGGTCAGGATGGCCTGGAGCGCATCGCTGTCGAGCGGTTCGAGCACAGCGCTCACCGGCAGGCGCCCAATGAATTCGGGGATCAGGCCGTACTTGACCAGATCGTCCGGTTGCAGGTGCCGCAACACATCGGCGGCCTGGCGCTCCTTGCTGCTGCGGGCCCGGCCGTTGCCGTCGGGGTGGATGAAGCCAATGGCGTTGCGACCCATGCGCTTCTGCACCACCTCTTCGAGGCCCACGAAGGCGCCGCCGCAGATGAACAGGATCTGGCTGGTGTCAATCTGAATGCAGTCCTGGTAAGGGTGCTTGCGGCCGCCCTGGGGAGGCACGTTGGCCACGGTGCCTTCCAGCATCTTCAGCAGGGCCTGTTGGACCCCCTCGCCTGAGACGTCTCTGGTAATGGAGGGGTTCTCACTCTTGCGGGCAATCTTGTCGATTTCATCGATGTAGATGATGCCCCGCTGCGCCTGGTCCACATCCATATCGGCCTTCTGCAGCAGACGCAGCAGGATGTTTTCAACGTCCTCGCCCACATAGCCCGCCTCGGTGAGGGTGGTGGCGTCCGCCACGGCGAAGGGCACCTCCAGCATCTCGGCCAGGGTCTGGGCCAACAGGGTCTTGCCGCAGCCGGTGGGGCCGATCAGCAGAATATTGCTCTTGTGCAGCCTGGTCGCCGTCTCGGCCGCTTCGCCAGTGCCGTCGCCCTGCCAGGCCAGCCGCTTGTAGTGGTTGTAGACAGCTACCGAGAGGGTTTTCTTGGCTTCGTCCTGACCCACCACTTGGCGGTCGAGGAAAGCTTTGATCGCCTGGGGCTTGGGCACCTCGGCCAGCGTTGGGGCAGGTTTGGCCGTCTTCTTGGCGGGAGCTTTGCTGCGGCTGGGTTCCGGTGCATGGCGGGCACCATGGCCCTGGCCGTCAACCAGCTCCTCGTCGAGAATCTCGTTGCAGAGATCGATGCACTCGTCGCAGATGTAAACCCCAGGTCCGGCGATCAGTTTGCGCACCTGGTCCTGGGATTTGCCGCAGAACGAACATTTCAGGTGGGCATCGAACTTGGCCATCGGCGGAGTGGGCCGGAGCGGAGATCCGGTTCAGGTGAGCAGGGAGGCCGCTGGGGCCTAAGGGAAGCATTGCCCCGAACCCGGGGATCGTCAGCCGACCTTAAGGATCAAAACAAGGAATCGAACTTGATCAGGCCTGGGGATCAGGCCGCGAGATCGGTATTGGTGGTCTCGGTGACCACCCGGTCGATCAGGCCATATTCAACCGCCTCAGCCGGGGAAAGGAAGTGGTCGCGGTCGGTATCTTCCGCGATCTTCTCAAGAGGCTGGCCGGTGTGCTCGGCCAGCAGGCCATTGAGTGTGTCCTTCAGATAGAGGATCTCCCGGGCCTGAATCTCGATGTCTACCGCCTGGCCCTGGGCCCCCCCGAGGGGCTGGTGGATCATGATTCGGGCGTTGGGGAGGGCTAACCGCTTGCCCTTGGTGCCGCCGGAGAGCAGGAAAGCTCCCATGGAGGCAGCGAGTCCGTAGCAGATGGTGACCACATCTGGAGCCACCTGCTGCATCGTGTCGTAGATGGCGAGGCCGGAGGTCACCGAACCACCCGGTGAATTGATGTAGATCTGGATGTCCTTTTCGGGATCTTCCGCCTCGAGGAACAGCAACTGGGCCACCAGGGCATCGGCGACGGTGTCGTCGATGCCGGTGCCCAGAAAGATGATCCGTTCGCGCAACAGGCGCGAGTAGATGTCAAAAGCCCGGTCACCCTTGCCTGACTGTTCCACCACGGTGGGCAGGACACCGGGAGCGGCCACGGGGTAGCCGGCAGCCGTTGCCTCAGGACGACAACCCAACCAACGGCTCTGCACCGGATGGGAGCGCAGGGCAGTTGGTTCGGGCATCAGCGGAAGGGCGTTGAACACGCGTGGCTGCGAGGGTGTTGGACCAATCTATGGGGATCTGGCTCAGGCCTGTTCGTCGGCCTTTGACGCAGGCTTTTCGCTGATCGTGCTGTTGCCCTCCAGCCAGTCGAGCAACTTCTCCTGCAGCAGATCGTCACCCACCACCTGACGCAGGCGCTGGGGATCGATATTGCCCTGTTGGTTGATGCCATGGCTCACGTCCTTCACCTTGGCCTCTAGCTCGGCCTCGGCCACCTCGATCGCTTCGGCCTTGGCCAGGGCCTGGAGCGCCAGGCTGCGGCGTAAGCGCTGCTCCGCTTCCGGGCGGGAGGTGTCCATCAGTGAGCGCACCAGATCCGGGGTGAACAGCTTCTTCACGTCCATGCCCTGCTGGGCGATCTGGCCAGCGGTCTGCTCGATCAGGTTGCGGATCTCCTGTTGGACCAGGGTTTCAGGAAGTTCCACCTCCAGCTCCTCCACCAGGGCGTTGAGCAGAGCGTCGTGGCGGGCTGCCTTGGCCCGGCGCTCGGCGTCCTCCTTCAGCCGCTTCTCAAGCTCCTCGCGCAGTTCGGCCAGGGTCTGTTTGTCGCTGGCCTGCTGAGCGAAGGCGTCATCGAGGGCGGGCAGCTCGCGGGCCTTGAGCTCCTTGAGGCTGATCTCAAAGCGCGCCTTGCGACCGGCGGCGTCCTCCTGGGGATAGCTCTCAGGAAACTGGCAATCCACCGTTCGGGTGTCGCCCACGGCCATGCCGATCACCCCTTGCACGAAGCCGGGAATCATGCGCTCCTCCTCCAGCTCCACCTCCATGGCGTCGCTGCTGCCGCCGCTGATGGCCTCCTCGGTGTCGGCGTACACGCCGCTAAAGCTCAGCACCGCTACATCGCCAATGGCGGCGGCCCTGTCCTCGACTGGCACCAAGGTGGCCAGCTGCTTGCGCGACTGGTCGAGCAGCTCATCCACCCGGGCCGGGTCGTAGACGATTGTTTCAGCCTCAACCTTGAGGCCTTTGGTGTTTTTGAGGCTGGGGCTGGGCTCGACGTCGAGCTCCAGGGTGATGGTGAGGTCGCTGCCGGGCTGGAAGCGCTCCAGCACCACGTCGAAGCCCTCGCTTAGTTCAGGTCGACCGATCGCCGCCACCTTCTCGATCTCCAAGGCGTCGCGGCAGGCGCTATCGACCAGATCCTCCAGGGCGGTGGCGCGGATACGCAGGGGGCCGATCTGTTGGAGCAGCACCGGCCGCGGGACCCGGCCCTTGCGGAAGCCGGGCAGCTTCACCGTGCGGCTGAGCTTCTCCAGGGCAGAGTCGTAGCTGGCCTGGCTGCGGCTGCCCGGAATGGCCACCTCGAGGGCGACGCGGCTGCCGGGTTTTGGGCTGGCCTTGACCTGGAGCGATGCGGACGAGGAGGACTGGGCCGCAGGGGCGGCTTGGGCAGCTGGACTCATGGGAAGACTCTGCAGCCGTCCATCCTAAGAAAGCGCTTGTTCAGCACTGGATCGGCAGTATTGTGATCTGAACTACGGAGTGCGGTCGGAAGTGGGAAGCCCACGGGGGTTCAACCCCAGCCGTTCGTGTTCCAGGTCGTCCAGCAGTGCATTTCTTCCCCTAACTCCGCCGTTCTCACCTCACCCGACCAAACCACTGTTCCGCTGCCCAGTTCGGGTCCCCGAACTGACAACTGATTTCCTGACCCGGCAGGGCTGAACCCAGCCCTCACCCTGCACGCCATCCAGTTGGCCAATCAGGCAGGCAATCCGCAAAGCCATCGCATCACGTCGAACGCATCACGTCGAACCGACCAAAGCTTCGCCACCCCAGAGATGTCCGAAGAGATGCCCGATCGAGGAGCGTCCCTACAGAGCCAGCAGACGAGCCACCGGCTCCGACTCTCAGCTCAAATCCCATCCTTTCCTGGATGATCTGCGCTGGCCTCTCGGCTCAGCCATCCCTCGGCCCGTCCACCAGCCCCCTCCCCTTACCGAACCCTTCTCCTTGACCGCCGTCCAGAACGCCACCAGCACCGCACCCACCCCAACAGCGGCAACTCTGCCCCGGCGACCACTGAGGGTGGTTGTGCTCGGAGCCACAGGAGCGGTGGGCCAGGAGCTGCTGGCGCTCTTGGAGGAGCGCCGCTTTCCGGTAGCGGAACTGATCCCGCTGGCCTCGCCCCGTTCTGCTGGCCAGACCTTGGCCTGGCGGGACAGCGAGCTGACCATCCAGGCGGTGGAGGCCTCGGCTTTTGCCGGGGTTGACCTGGTGCTGGCCTCGGCTGGCGGCTCGGCCTCGAAGCAGTGGGGCCCTGTGGCCGCCGCCGCGGGGGCTGTGGTGATCGACAACTCCAGCGCCTTCCGCATGGATCCGGCGGTACCCCTGGTGGTGCCCGAGGTGAATCCTGAAGCGGCTTTCGCTCACCAGGGGATCATCGCTAACCCCAACTGCACCACGATTTTGCTCACCCTGGCGCTCGCGCCGCTGCAGGCCCGCCGGCCGATCAAGCGTGTGGTGGTGAGTACCTACCAGAGCGCCAGCGGTGCCGGTGCGCGAGCGATGGCGGAGCTGCGCCAGCTCAGCCGCATCGTGCTCGATGGTGGCGAGCCAGTGAGTGAGGTCTTGCCCCACTCCCTGGCCTTCAACCTCTTCCTGCATAACTCCCCCCTGCAGGCCAATGGCTACTGCGAGGAGGAGCTCAAGATGCTCAACGAAACCCGCAAGATCATGGGGTTGCCCGATCTGCGTCTCTCGGCCACCTGCGTAAGAGTGCCGGTGCTGCGGGCCCATTCGGAAGCGGTCAACATCGAGTTCTTCGAGCCCTTCCCAGTTCACGAGGCCCGTGAGCTGCTGCAGGAAGCCCCGGGGGTGGAGCTGCTGGAGAACTTCGAGGCCAACAGGTTCCCGATGCCCACTGATGTGACCGGGCGTGATCCCGTGGCAGTGGGCCGCATTCGCCAGGATCTCAGCGACCCCAACGCCCTGGAGCTCTGGCTCTGCGGCGACCAGATCCGCAAGGGTGCGGCCCTCAATGCGGTGCAAATTGCTGAGCTGCTGCTCCAGGATCCGGCGACCCTTCAAGGAGGTACCGCTTGAGCAGCGCCGCGCACCAGCCCTGGAGTCAGGCCCCATTCGGGAGGGTGGTCACCGCCATGGTGACCCCGTTCAGGGCCGACGGCAGCGTCAATCTGGAACTGGCCGCCCGGCTTGCCGACCATCTGGTGGCCAATGGCTCCGATGGGCTGGTGATCTGCGGTACCACCGGCGAATCGCCCACCCTCAGCTGGGATGAACAACATCGTCTGTTTGCGGCGGTGAAAGAGGCCGTTGCTGGCAGGGCCACGCTGGTGGCGGGCAGCGGCAGCAATTGCACGGCCGAGGCCGTGGAAGCCACCCGCGAGGCGGCGTCCCTTGGTGCCGATGGTGCTCTGGTTGTGGTCCCGTACTACAACAAGCCCCCCCAGGACGGGCTGGAGGCTCATTTCCGTGCCATCGCCCAGGCGGCACCGGAGCTGCCCCTGATGCTTTACAACATTCCCGGCCGCACCGGCACCAGCCTGGCCCCGGAGACCGCGGCCCGGCTGCTTGATTTGCCAAACGTGGTGAGTTTCAAGGCGGCCAGCGGCACCACCGAGGAGGTGAGTGCCCTGCGCGCCGCCTGTGGCGAGCGACTGGCTATCTATTCCGGGGACGATGCCCTCACCCTGCCGATGTTGGCCGTAGGTGCCGTGGGTGTGGTGAGCGTGGCGAGCCACATCGCTGGTTCCCAGATCAGCGCCATGGTCGGGGCCTTCCTGGCCGGCGACCAGGGCACGGCACTGGCTCTGCATGAGCGATTGCTGCCTCTCTGCAAAGCCCTGTTCTGCACCACCAATCCGATTCCAGTGAAAGCTGCCCTTGAACTCAGCGGCTGGCCGGTCGGTGCCCCCCGTCTTCCCCTCTTGTCTGCAAGCGACATCGTGAAACAACGTCTCTCCGAAACCCTGGCCGCCCTGCGTCCCACCTGACGCCAAGGCTGATCCGGTTCACGTTTTCAAGTTCTTTTTCAGCGCTTACATGTCCAATTTCAATCAGAGTCAGAACGGCACCAAGCAGCCTGCCCTGCGGGTGATTCCCCTCGGCGGACTTCACGAGATCGGCAAGAACACCTGCGTGTTCGAATACGGTGACGACATCATGCTGGTAGATGCTGGACTGGCATTCCCCAGTGATGGCATGCATGGCGTCAACGTGGTGATGCCGGACACAAGCTATCTGAAAGAAAATCAGAAGCGAATCCGCGGCATGATCGTGACCCACGGTCACGAAGATCACATTGGTGGTATTTCTCACCATCTCAAGAACTTCAATATCCCGGTGATCTACGGGCCGCGGCTGGCCCTCTCCTTGCTCACCGGCAAGATGGAGGAGGCCGGTGTGATGGATCGCACCGTGCTGCAAACCATCGCCCCGCGCGATGTGGTGAAGGTGGGGCAGTACTTCTCTGTGGAGTTCATCCGCAACACCCACTCAATGGCCGACAGCTTTTCGCTGGCCATCACCACTCCGGTGGGCACGGTGATCTTCACCGGGGACTTCAAGTTTGACCACACCCCGGTCGACGGAGAGCATTTCGACATGGCCCGCCTCGCTCACTACGGGGAGCAGGGCGTGTTGTGTCTGTTCAGTGATTCCACCAATGCCGAGGTGCCTGGCTTCACCCCCAGCGAGCGGGCGGTGTTTCCCAACCTCGATCGCCATATTGCCCAGGCTGAGGGCCGGGTGATCATCACCACCTTTGCCAGCTCGATTCACCGGGTGGCGATGATCCTGGAACTGGCACTCAAGAACGGACGCAAGGTGGGTCTGCTGGGTCGCTCCATGCTCAACGTGATCGCCAAGTCGCGGGAGCTGGGCTACATGCGAGCCCCCGATGAGCTGTTTGTGCCGATCAAGCAGATCCGTGATCTGCCCGATCGCGAAACCCTCTTGCTGATGACCGGTAGCCAGGGCGAGCCGCTGGCTGCCCTCAGCCGTATTTCCCGCGGCGAGCACCCCCAGGTGCAGGTGAAGTCCAGCGACACGATCATCTTCTCGGCCAGCCCGATCCCGGGCAACACGATCTCGGTGGTCAACACCGTCGACCGGTTGATGATGCTTGGCGCCAAGGTGGTCTACGGCAAGGGCGAGGGTATCCACGTGTCTGGCCATGGCTGCCAGGAGGACCAGAAGCTGATGCTGGCGCTCACGAAGCCGAAATTCTTTGTGCCGGTGCACGGCGAGCACCGCATGCTCCAGTGCCACAGCAAAACTGCCCAGTCGATGGGCGTGCCGGCCGACAACATCTTGATCATCGACAACGGCGATGTGGTGGAGCTCACTGCCGATTCGATCCGCAAGGGTGATCCGGTGAAGGCCGGCATCGAGCTGCTGGATGCCTCCCGCAACGGCATTGTTGATGCCCGGGTGCTCAAGGAGCGCCAGCAGCTGGCCGAGGACGGGGTGATCACCCTGCTGGCTGTGATCAGCACCGATGGGGTGATGGCGGCGCCGCCTCGGGTGAATCTGCGCGGCGTGGTCACCACCGCCGATGCACGCAAGCTCAGCCTCTGGGCCGAACGCGAGATCACCTGGGTGCTGGAGAACCGTTGGAAGCAGCTCTGCCGCAACAGTGGCGGCCAGGCCCCTGACGTGGACTGGGTGGGCGTGCAGCGGGAAGTGGAGCTGGGGCTGCAGCGCCGCCTGCGCCGGGAATTACAGGTTGAGCCCCTGATCATCTGTCTGGTGCAGCCCGCTCCCGCTGGCACCCCGGCCTACCAGGGTCGAACGGATGCGGAGCCCGACAGCCGTCCCGCTCCGCGCGGTCGTGGGGGGCGCAGCCCTGGCGATCGACAGCCCCGGCCTGAGCGCCAGGAGCGCAGCTCCCAGTCCCAGCCCCAGCGCCAGTTGGCCGCTGTTGCTGCCAGCCCGGCGCCTGTGGCCGCTGCCGTCACCGCAGCTCCAGCTGCCGCCCCTGAACCCGAATTCGCCGGCAGGACCCGTCGCCGCCGCTCTGCCGCCGCGGGCTGATCAGCTCAGCCTGATCCGCAGCAGACCCCGGGCGAGATCGCTGATCTGCTCAGCGCTCAACCCCCCGGAGTCCGGCAGCGTTTCAACGCTGCCGGATGCGGGAGGTGGGAGTTCCTCGACGGAAAGCTCCTCCCTTAGAAAAGGATCGGCTTGGGCGACTGCGATCTGTTCGGGTTCGTCCACGATCTCCGGCACCAAAACGTTCACAGGTTCACTGGGGCCGAAGGATCCAGGCTTCGCTATGGCCGCCGTGATGGTCTCGGCGGTCTGTTCTCGGGCCTGTGGAAGGATCGATTCACCCAGGGTCCCCCCCGTCTCTGGCGGAGGATCATTCCCCCCGGCTTGAGGTTGGGTGGGTTTTGGAGCCTCCTCTGAACTCAGCCAGGGGGTTGCATTGGCGCTGCGGGTAGCGCTTGCCTCCGTTTCTGGATTGCCGCCTGAGGGCTGCGCCTGTTCGTCGCTGCCCAGCCAGGGGGCCGCCGGGTCGGTGGAAGAGGCTGCCTCGCTCAGCTGGGCGCATTGCTCGAGTCCCTGCTGGGCAATGTCCCGCAGCGTGAGCTCGTCACAGTGCTCCAGCACGCTTGCATAGTGATGACGGGCTCCCGAGGGGTCAGCCAGGCCGTAGAGCCTGGTGTGTCCCAGCAGCAACACCAGTCGCAGTTGCAGGGGATCGGGCGGGTTGGGTGAGAGCTCCGCCAGCAACGCTTGGCTGAGGCTTTCCACCTCGGCCCAGCGCCGTTCGCTGTAGGCCAGTTCGATGGCGCTGTAGCGCTGTTGCAGCATCTCTGGCGAAAGGCTCATGCGGTGCGCCTAGACCTCACGACTCAGCCACAGTGTGCTGGTGTGCCAGTGCAGCCGCCAGCCGTTGCCGAGATCGGCCCTGCCTGTACTGGCCGGCGCGCTCAGCCCATCCAGCACGGTGCTCAGGATGCGCCCTGCACACCGCGGCTGATTCAGGCGCTCCAGCCAGGTCTGGATCAACTGGCCTTGGTTGACCCGCGCCAGCTCGCCCAGGCCCTGGCGGCGCAGGGCCGGATCGACCCCCCCCGCTGGAGCTTGCGTTTCCAGGGCCGCCAGAGCCAGCTCCAGCAGTTCCGCCTGAGCCAGTTCCGCTTCAGCCAGCTGTTGGGCGGCCCCGGCCATGCGGCGGGCGGCACCGGGGTGGAGAGCTTCCAGCACCGGGATCACCTCCTGGCGCACCCTGTTGCGGCTGAAGCGGGGGTCCTGATTGCTGGGATCGAGCCACAGCGGCAGCTCCAGCTCGCGGCAGATTCGGAGGGTGTCCGTCCGGCTGAACTCCAGCAGGGGCCGCACCAGCTCG
>JBIKUY010000246.1:0-3954 GCA_044347355.1 Prochlorococcaceae cyanobacterium
CGCCCGAGGGCTTCGTGTTCCACCACCTCAATGCCTTTGAGGCCACGGCCCCTGAGGGGGGAGGCCAGGAGCTGGTGGTGGATTCGATCGTGTATGCCGACTTCCCCTCGATTGGCCCGGGCACCGACTTCCGCCAGGTGGATTTCGATGCCATCCCCGAAGGCCAGCTGATGCGCTGCCGCATCAACCTGGAGACGGGTGCGGTGCGGCAGGAATGGTTGGAGCAGCGCTGCTGTGAGTTCGCCTGCGTGAATCCGGCCCGCCAAGGGCTGAATGCCCGCTACGCCTGGATGGCGGTGGCCGAGCGCGAGCGCGGCAACGACCCCCTGCAGGCGATCGAGAAGCTGGATATCACCAGCGGCGAGCGGCGGGTGTGGAGTGCGGCGCCGCGGGGCTTCGTGAGCGAGCCGCTGATGGTGCCCGATCCAGCTGCGGCTGCGGAGGATGGTGGCTGGGTGCTCTGCCTGGTGTGGAACGGTGCCCGCTGCGCCAGCGACCTGGTGATCCTCAACGCCGCCGACATGAGCGAGCAGGCCGTACTCGAGCTGCCCCTGGCGATCCCCCACGGCCTGCATGGCAGCTGGGTGCCGGCGGCGGTGTGAGTGCCCCGCACGGCGCAATTCCTATGGCTTAGGGGCGATGCGTGGCGCCTTGTCGTGGCGCCTGGCTATCCATCGCCACTGCAATCCAGTGCTGAACACTCCCGATGCTGTGGCGGCCGCCACAGGTGGATAGCGGGCCTTGCAACCGCTGTTTGAACGAAACACCTCTGCTCGAACCTGATTGCTGCAGCGAAGGTTGACGCGATTGGGTGCAGGCGGTTCGTGGAAAGCAGCAGGAGCCCCTGTGTGGTTTTCGGAAGCCATCGGTTGCGTGTTCAGCGCACGGGGCAGGGCCTCCAGATCGCTGGACAGTTGCACAGTCTGGACATGAATGCCCTGCAGTGAATGGACAACCACGATGGTTGCGACGCACCTGCTCAATCGCAACTCCATCAGGGTGCGCAGACAGGGTGCGCAGACAGTGTGGGCAGACCAGCAACCTGGCCATGGTCAATGGGAACCAGGCCGCTGTGGATACCGGATCCGTATACCATCCCAAGGTATAGCTTGCTGATTCCCAAGACCTGTTCCCACCACTGGTTTTCCAAGCTGATGCTCGGCAAGCCAAGGCCCTCTGAGGCCCACCGGGCCACCGGACGCAATGCAGATAACGGACCCGTCCATTCAGCGTTCGGCGACTAGAGAGGAATTAAACGTGATCGAACCCACAGGCTCATTCCCCGTTTTCATCGTCAAAGATCTCGATGTGGCGAAGTCCTCCTAGTTAGAGAGTCTTGGCTTTGGCGTTCTTTTCAGGTGACTGATACATTCATGTAGTTTCTAGGTCGGGTGTCCAGGTTGGTTTTCTATTGCCACGCCAGCCCACTCAACCGCCATTCTTTCACAATCAATATTCTGGGGAAGGCGTCATTTTCAGTCTGGAAGTGGCAGGCGCTGATGCCGCTTATGCAGCAGCCAAGTCACAGTCGCTAACAATCGTGCTTGAATTGAGGTCGGAAGATTGGGACAGCGACACTTCGGTATTCCAGGCCTAAACGAGGTGCACTTGGACATCGTCCAGTTTTTCGAACTAACCAATGAGTACCGGAGTGACTATGCCTCGAAATAGGAATCTCACCGACCTCAGGAACATCGGAAAGAAGATTGCTGGCCGGTTGAACGAAGTAGGGATTTTTTCCGAGGGAGATTTAAGGCAAGTTGGTGCGGTTGGAGCACATCGCATGATCAGGGACAAGCATCCGCAAGAAACCTTGCCGGTCTGCTACTACCTGTACTCGTTTGAAGGCGCTTTAACTGACAAGCATTGGAATGAAATCAGTGAGCAAAGAAAACAGCAACTCAGAGCACAAGTCTGCTGTCAATAGCATGCAGCGGCCGGCGCTGCGCGCCGCCGCTGATGCTGAGCGTAGGTCCACTGCCATCTGGATGCCTCGCAATGCCCAGTCGACTAGAGTTTTTAACTTGCAGGAAACTGATAAAATGAAACGGTGCAGATTGATCGCTCGCGTTGCCTTGATGGCGGTCGCGTCCACGCCCGGCGTGAATCATGCGCAAATGCTGAGTGGTGCGCCGGCCGATCCAAGCTACAAATACTCGACCTCTATGCCGCAGGGCATCGCCATACCGCCGACGCTGGAGACACGCCTGGGGACGCTGCGCTTTGAAGGCGGGGTCCCCGACACTGCCAGCACCGACAAGCTGCTGGACAACCTCGACTTCCAGCGCGCTGTTCAGGCGTATCTGCTCGCCCTGCCGCCGGTGAACCAGCTGGCCAACCGCCAAGCGATGTTGTCGGTGGGCACGGCCAACCTCACCGTGCCGATCTGGGAACAGAAGGTCGACTCGCGCACCGTTGAACTCACCGCCAACGACAACACCCCTTACACATGGTTCTGGCTGGACCTGCGACAAGGGCCGCTGGTTCTTGAGGTGCCGCCCAAGGTTCTGGGCCTGGTCAACGACATGTGGTACCGCTGGTCGGGCGATGTGGGCATCACCGGTGAGGACCGCGGCCGTGGCGGCAAGTACCTGCTCCTTCCGCCGGGCTTCAAAGGTGCGGTGCCAGAGGGCTACTTCGTCATTCGTCCGTCGACGTACAGCGTCTGGGTGGCGTGGCGGAGTTTCCTGGTCGACGGCGATCCGAAGCCTGGTGTTGAGGAGGTCAAGAAGCTCACGAAGATCTATCCACTGGGGCAGACGGCCAACCCGCCGAAGCTCAACTTCGTGAACATGTCCGGCAAGCCCTTCAACATGGTCGGACCCTCTGGCTTCCGGTTCTGGGAAATGCTCAACCAGGTGGTCCAGGAGGAGCCGACCGACGAGGTTGATCCAACCACGCTCGGCATGTGGGCGGCGCTCGGCATCCAGAAGGGCAAGCCCTTCGCACCAGACGCACGGATGAAGAAGATCCTGACCGAAGCTGCTGCGCTGGGTGATGCCACGGCTCGCGCCATCGCCTACCGGATGCGCGACCGGGCAGGTTATATCTTCGATAACGCCAACTGGCGGTATGCCTTCTTCGGTGGTTACAAGTTCGAGTGGCAACCGGGCGTCGCCAACCTCGACGCGGCAGCGTTCTTCTTCTTCCTCGCCACCGGGGTTACGCCTGCGATGGACACAAAGATCGTTGGCGAGGGTTCGACCTACCCATGGACCGCACAGGATTCGAAGAGCCGCCCGCTGGACGGTGGTAAAAACTACAAGCTGCGCCTGCCGCCCAACGTGCCGGCCAAGACCTTCTGGTCAGTCATCGTCTACAACACGCAGACCCGCTCAATGCAGCAGTCGAACCAGCAGTTCCCGAGCGTCAGCAGCCAAGACAAGACCGTGCAGAAGAACGCCGACGGCTCGTTCGACGTCTACTTCGGGCCTAAGGCGCCGGCGGGCAAGGAGTCCAACTGGATCCAGACGCTCCCCGGGCAGACCTGGTTCACGATCCTGCGCCTCTACGGCCCGCTTGAGCCTTGGTTCAACAAGACCTGGCGGCCCGGAGAGATCGAACTCCAGCCGTGACTTGGGAGTATTGCTCGGTTGGGCTTGCTGCTGAGTGAGCGGCCCAATAGCCCATTCCAGCGGACGGCACGAAAACGCCGCCCCTCAACCGGAGCGTTATGCGGCTTAAGAACCTGGAGGGATGAACGATAGTTTTATGTTGCCAGTTGGACTATTGACCCATGCCCTGAGATGGAGGCTCGTGCGGTTCGTGTATCCCGTCCATCAACAGGCAAGCCTCAAAGCTAAGCTTTTTCGCCGCACTGATCATTAGAGATTGAAGGTCAAGGATCCGGAGCGTTATACGAACCATGAAGTGAAGGCTGGCAGCTTACGCGGGGCCAGATAAGCTCAAGTTGGCACTGCTCCAACCGTCGGCGCGGTTGGACTTGCCAGTCCC
>JBIKUY010000247.1:0-3944 GCA_044347355.1 Prochlorococcaceae cyanobacterium
TGACGGCACGGTGGTCACAGCCCACTGCCCCAACACAGGTCCAATGACCGGTGTACTGCTGCCCGGCGGCCGGGTGCGGCTGCGCCACAACCCCTCCCCCAGCCGCAAGCTGGCCTGGACCTGGGACCAGGCCCAGGTCCCAGGAGCCCAGGGGCGTCCGATCTGGGTGGGGATCAACACCGCCCTGCCCAACCGCCTGGTGCGGGCCACGATCGAAGCGGGCTTGCTTGAGCGGTGGCTCGGGCCGGTCGGCAGCATCCGCGCCGAAGTGCCCTACGGCGTGAACGGCCGCAGCCGCATCGACCTGCTGCTCACCCCGGCAGACGAAGCCGCCGATCGGCGGCCGATTTACGTGGAGGTGAAGAACACCACCTGGACCCACGGCGATCTGGCCCTGTTCCCCGACACGGTGACCGAGCGGGGCCAGAAACATCTGGTGGAGCTGAGCGCGCTGGTGCCCACGTCGCGGGCCGTGTTGGTGCCCTGCCTCAGTCGTGGCGACGTCACCCGCTTCGCACCAGGGGATTCTGCCGACCCCCGCTACGGCGAGCTGTTCCGCAGCGCCCTCGCCGCGGGGGTGGAGGTGCTCCCCTGCATGTACAGCTATGGCGCGGATCAGGTGAGTTGGCAGGGAGTTGCCGCGGTCGAGACCAATGGGCACGCGCCTTGACGACCCAAGGCGTCACAATCCGGCAATGCTTCCATTCCACTGGCTCACCCAGACCGTTGCCCTCGGCCTGGGCATCGCCTTCAGCCCCTTGAACATTGCCCTGGTGGCCCTCCTGCTGCTAGGCCCCACTCCCCTACGGCGCTGTGCTGTTTACCTCAGCGGCTGGGTGCTGGCCAACGGGGCTGCCCTGGGCACGGTGGTGCTGATCGGCAGCCGCTTCAGCTGGGCCATGCAACTGGGCGGCCGCGGTCAGGTGTTGATGGACCTGATCGGAGCTGGGGCCCTGACGGCCCTTGGGCTTTTCCAACTCACCCCCGCCGTTGCGATCGGCGAGGAGAGCTGGGCGATGCAGCTGATGGGCCAGCTACCCGAACTCGACTGGTTGCCGCTGCTGGGACTCGGGGCCGGCTGCGCCTTGCTCAGCCCGGAAAACCTGGTGTTTTATGCCAAGGAGGGCGGCATGCTGCTGGCCAACCACACCTCCCTGTTGGGAGATGTGGAAGTGGGCGTTGTGTTCGTGGCCGTCACCACCTCGCTGCTGCTCCTGCCGCCGCTGGCCTGGCTGGTCAGCGGCGGCAGCCTGCGCCAACCCCTGAACCACCTCAACGACTGGCTCGTCCACCGCGCTGAGTGGCTGGTGGGCGTCTTCGCTCTGATCCTGGGCCTCTACCTGGGATGGCAGGGCATCGAGGGCCTGTTCACGCTCACCAAAAGCGCCATTGCCCTGGCCTGACCCTGGAGCTGCACCAGCCTCCATCACAAGAAAGCCCATACAGTTGACCTGCCTACGTCCGTCCGCCGTGGACACCCGTGCCTTCAAGCGCTCCCTGCACCACTCGGAGCGCTACAACCGCCGCGGCTTCGGCCTGGGTGAGGAGGTGGCCGGCAGTCTGCAGACGGCCTACCAGAGCGATCTGGTGGGCGAGCTGCGCAGCAACGGTTACAGGCTGGAGCATGGACGGCTCACGGTGCAGCTGGCCGAGGCCTTCGGCTTCTGCTGGGGGGTGGAGCGGGCCGTGGCCATGGCCTACGAGACCCGACGCCACTACCCCAGCGAGCGGATCTGGATCACCAACGAGATCATCCACAACCCCTCGGTGAACGACCACCTGCGGGCCATGGACGTGCAGTTCATCCGGGTGGATGGCGGGGTGAAGGACTTCTCCGAGGTGGCCGGAGGCGATGTGGTGATCCTGCCGGCCTTCGGTGCCACCGTGCAGGAAATGCAGCTGCTCAACGAGCGCGGCTGCCACATCGTGGACACCACCTGCCCCTGGGTATCCAAGGTGTGGAACACCGTGGAGAAGCACAAGAAGCACAGCTTCACCTCGATCATCCACGGCAAGGTGAAGCACGAGGAAACCCTGGCCACGAGCAGCTTCGCCGGCACCTATCTGGTGGTGCTCGACCTGGCGGAGGCCCAGCTGGTGTGCGATTACATTCTGGCTGGGGCCCTGGGGAACGGCCCTACACCAGAGCAGCGCCAGGCCTTCATGCAGCGCTTCGCTAAAGCCTGCTCCCCTGGGTTCGACCCTGACCGTGACCTGCTGCGGGTGGGCGTGGCCAACCAAACAACCATGCTCAAAAGCGAAACCGAAGAGATCGGCAAGCTGTTCGAGCGCACGATGCTGCAGCGCTTCGGCCCGGCCGAGCTGAACGACCACTTCCTGGCCTTCAACACGATCTGCGACGCCACCCAGGAGCGCCAGGACGCCATGTTCGCCCTGGTGGACGAGCCCCTGGATCTGATGGTGGTGATCGGCGGCTACAACTCCTCCAACACCACCCACCTGCAGGAGATCGCCGTGAGCCGCGGCATCCGCTCCTTTCACATCGACACCCCCGAGCGGATCGGTCCCGGCAACCGCATCGAGCACATGCCCCTGGGCGGTGAACTGGATGTTGAGCAACCCTTTCTGCCGGAGGGGCCGATCCGGGTGGGCATCACCTCCGGTGCCTCCACCCCTGACCGGATCGTGGAGCAGGTGATCCAACGGCTGATCGACCTCACCCAATCCTGAAACGGCCGCTCTGTCACAGGGACTGCCATCCCTCCCAACCCGTGGCTTTACATTGATTTATCCGGGCCACTGGTGATTCCGCTGCCCCCTCGCGAGAGCCCGTTGCGTGACATTGTCCAGTCCATCACTGTCCTCGCCGGGAACACCCTCCAGCCCCCCGGACAGCCGCACGGAGTCACCTGAGCTGCTGCGCCATCAGCAAGACGGGCGCGTGCGCTGCTATTTGAGCCAGTTCGCCGATGTGATGGAGATGAGGGCCCCTGCCGCCCAGGTGGCTGCCTATCTCGATCGCCATGAGGGTTGGTTCCGGCGCTGCGCTTCACCGATGACCGTTGAGCCGCTTGCCGCCAATGGCTACCGGCTGACCCTGGGGCGCTTCGGCAACTTCGGCTTTGAGGTGGAGCCCACGATTGCCCTGGAACTCCTCCCCCAGAGCGAGGGCATCTACCGCATTCTCACCGTTCCGACGCCGGGTGGCGAAAGCAGTGGCCTGGAGCGGCTCTACGACGTGGACTTCAACGCGGCCCTCTCCTTGGATGAAGCGGCGGAATCGGAGCTCACGCTGGTGCGCTGGCAGCTCGATCTCACGGTTTGGATCCGACTGCCGGGGGTGATCACCCTCCTGCCCGACCAACTGGTACAGACCAGCGGCGACCATCTGCTGCGTCAGATCGTGCGCCAAATTTCCCGTCGACTCACCTGGAAGGTTCAGGAGGACTTCCACGCCAGTCACGGGCTGGAATGTCCTCCACGGCGGCGAGCCCAGTTCTGAGGGCCTTCCGCAGCCCGCGGCCGGTAGGCGACGTGCTCAGGCTGGTCGGTTTTCCCAGATTTTGTTGAGGATCTGCATGCCGCTCACCGCCTGCCAGAGGAACAGGGTCATCATCAGCATGTTGAGCCCCACGTGCGCCTTGCGCGCCAGCAGATTGCCCTGCTGAATCATCGGGATCAAGGCCACGGCGAGGGCGACCAGGCAGGTCATGCCGATCCCCACCAGCAGATGGGGGCCCACAAACAGCTTGCCGTTGTTGAGGTAGGTGACGGCCATGCCACCGAAGGTGCCCAGCACCATCAGGGCCAGCATCACGCCGCCAATCTGGAAGTGGCGCTTGCCGTACTGCCCCTTAATCAGCAGCTTGCGCGTCTCCGCATCAGCGGTGCGGGTTTTCTTGGCCTTGATCCCCAGCACCATGGCGTAGCCGCTAAGGCCGAAGAGCACCCACATCAGCAGGGGGTGTGCAAAGTTGAGGTTG
>JBIKUY010000404.1:0-3944 GCA_044347355.1 Prochlorococcaceae cyanobacterium
CAGGATCAGTCAACATCGGATCCCGTGATGTCAGTGCGGGGGCCTTGCTGACCATCACCGCGGACGCCGACCGGTCGGGCAATGGTCTGATCGATCAGTCGGGGGGAAGAGTCCGCGTCGACCGACTGGCGGTTTCCGCAGGCAGTGGAATCAATCTGAAGACCTCGGTCCGGGAGGTTTCGGCGGCGAATTTTACGTCTGGCGATCTGCTGATCGAAGAACTGGACGACAGCTTTGGCAGCCGGAGCAACCTGATTCTGCGCGATCTCAGTCAGGGCGGACCTGGGATGGTGGCGGTGACTGCCGATCAGAGCATTTTCCTGCAGAGAGTGGTGACCGCACTGGGTGACACCAACGCCGTGTTCCTGACCTCGACCTCGGGATCGATCGGGAACAACTTGGATGCCGCGACCGGTCCGCGGTTGGTGACCCGTCAGGCGGTTTTGGATGCTTCGCAAGGGATCGGAAGTGACACCAATCCTCTCGAGACATCGATCACCGAATTGGCGGCACGGAATGCGGTGGCAGGTGATATCTCGATCCGCAATGTGGGTAACGTAACTCTGACCCTCGGGCCGGGCGGAACATTGCCCGGAGTCACGAACCCCGTTGGTGACATTCGCGTCGTCACAACCGCGGATTTGGCGACCCAGGCGGTTTCGTCCAAAGATCTGGTCGCTCTGCAGTCCCTTGGTGGGGCCATTGTCAGTGCCCGGTCCACTCCCGGCGCTTCGATCGAGGGGAAGTCATTGGCCTTGAGGTCGGCTTCTGGAATTGGCACTTCTGGCACTCCGCTTTCCACAAGCGTCAGTCAGTTGGCCTTTGAGAACGCTTCGGGATCGGTGAATCTGCACAACGACAAGGCTCCAGGCCTCACGCTGGTGGCGGTGGATGGGATCGCTCAGACCACCTCGGGTGGCCTTCAAAACCCACTTGCGACGGTCAACATTCGCAGTGCGCAGGACCTGACCGTGGCGACTCCGGTGTTTGCACCAGATGCAATCTTCACACTGTACGCGGTTGGCGATCTGTCATTTGAGAGGGCCGCCGGGTTGGCACCCTCGGCAGTCATGACGATTCAAACCGCCGACTTTCTCGCGAACGCGGACACCGTGAATCCCTTTTCTAAGTCTGATGGGATCCAGGTAGTCACTTCGGAAGGGAGTGTTCTGACCCCATATCCGGACATGACGGTTACGTCTGTGCAGAGTTTTAATGGGGCGGCTCAGTTGACGCTGGAGCTTGACGCAGGAATGAATCCTTACCAGGTGTCAATTGAGTGGTCTGCGGTGCAGTTCAAGGATACGACCACTCTTCAGATCATTGTGGATCCGACGTTGCCGCCCGGTGGTCCAGTTCGAGTGGACACTCCGAGTGGTAACAACAGCCATGTGGTTCGCGTGCCCGCCTCGGCGATTGGAGGCGGCAAGACAACTGTTGTGATCAATCATTCCTTCCAGAACGAGTCAAACTCTGATTCGGTTGATAACGTCAAAGTCACCCTGATTTGTGTTCCAGCTCCCGATTTGAAGTTTGTTCAAAGGTCGGGAGGAACTCAGGTCACGAGCACGGACCCCAATCGGAATCCGTTCGGCAATCCCATCATGGAGACCCTTGGATTCCCAACCTACGGATTCGAAACGACGATAGTGGTATTTGCGAGTGCGGTGAACTTCGTCTACGAGGGAGTTCGAACGACGCCGCAGGTGAACATCGCCAGCCCCACACAGGAACTCGTTCCGACCGAGCAGCCTGTGCCGCCAATCAGTCAGGTTCAGGTACCCGTTTCTGTCTCGACGGTCGAGGAACAGAGCACGACACCGACGCTGCGATTCCTCATCACCCCAATTACGGACGCATCTGCGGCCGCTGACTTGGGCGGATCTGCCGATACCGAGGAATTCGTGCCTGGTGATTTGGACACCCTGGAGGCGCTCCGGGACTACTTCCGCAAACGGGGTCAGGATGGTCGGTTCCGAGTCCAGGTACGGTTTGGCGATGTCGAACGCGAACAGTTTGAGGTTCGCGTCCAGGATGGCAAAATCGTCGACGACGACGGAGATTCAGACGACTCCGACGAGGGCCGGACCCCCGGTGACGCCTCGGTGACCCCCGACCGTCAGCGTCGGTTGGCTGAGCCCGAGGGAAAGTCTGCTCCTGAGAAGGTTGTGCGAACTCTGCCTGAGACCAAATCGGGAATTGCGATCCTCCCGGCGATTTTGGGCACCGCTGTGGCCGGAGCGGCGGCAACTGCGACCGGCAATCCCGGCCGGACATGGGAAGGGGAGATTCACTCCGCACTTTCGGGTTCCCACCGGAGCGGTGATGGCTGGCTGGCGCGGCTGCGGCGGCGTTCGCATGGCTCGGGCTCAACTCCGAACGGATCCCGGTAGGCGTCTCAACTGGCGGCGATTCGAATTCGTGACGTCTGCATGCTTGCCATCGGGACCGGGTCCAGCGGTAGAATGGGCGTCTGCCGGGAGCGACATTTCTAGGGCCGAGGTGCTTTTCCATGCCAGCTTGTCCACGTTGCGGTTTCGAACTTGAAAAGTCTCTGTTAAAGCTGCGCCAGTGTCGGCGTTGTGGCTGGGAAGAGAAGACCGGCTCTGTCGCCTCCGAGTTGGCCTCGCAGTCGACGGTGAACGCGGAAGATTTTCTGGCAGATGCGGACTCATCTGACGAGCTGAATCGAAAGACAGGCGAGGTCGCTCCCCCGGCCTCTCAGGCGACCTTCGAGATACAGTCCTCACGGGAGGCTGCGCCGTCAGAGGGGGCGACAGTTCCCGAGATTTCCGGATTGGGTGGAAAGCGTGGAGCGGAGTCGCCCGGCACTGGTGAATTGAACGATGATTCACAAATTCCAGGTTTCAACAATCAGACCGTTCAAGTGACGGGGGATTCGCTGGTCGATCTGACGGCGGACGGCGCTGGTTCGGAGTCTCAGGTCCTCAGCATCGATAGCGTTCTGAAAAGTGGCGAGGGAGGGCTCGGGCTGCGTCTGTCGGGAACGCAGGGCTCGGGCGACTTTCTCATGAAAAGTGAGGAACTCCCCTCCGCGTCCGGCTCCGCCCGGGAGAATGCCACCTTCGTATCCGAAAACCTGACGCCGGGAGAAGCCCAGGCACTGCAGACGATGTGGGGTGGAGCGGCGGGAGGCGAGGGGGTCCGCGAGAATATGACCATTCGCGGGTCGGCGGACGAGGTCGATGAAACTCGATTGACGTTTTCTTCACTTGTCATCAGCCCGCGAAAACTGGTTGAAAGCAAGCCGGCCGCCAGCCAGCCAGTCGCGGTGAGATCAGACTATGATCTGGTCAAAGTTCTTGGTGAAGGCGGCATGGGTGTGGTCTATGACGCTGTGCAGCGATCGGTCGACCGCGAAGTGGCCCTGAAGATGATGAAAGGGGCGGCGGCCCGCGACACGAAGCAGCAGCACAAGTTCCTGTCGGAGGCGGTCGTTACCGGTGAGCTGGACCATCCCAATATCGTGCCGATCTACGATGTGGGCTCGAGCGAAAAGGGACTGCTCTTTTACGCGATGAAGAAGGTTCAGGGGACTCCCTGGAACAAGGTGCTCACCGAGAAGCCCCAGGTTGGAAACATCGAAATCCTGATGAAGGTCGCGGATGCCATTGCCTTCGCCCACTCCCGGGGCGTCGTGCATCGCGATCTGAAGCCCGAAAATGTCATGTTGGGCGACTATGGCGAAGTGCTGGTGATGGACTGGGGTTTGGCCCTGCCGGTCAGCACCTTTCGTCGCTACTCCTCCGTCGGGCACAACCACTCGATGGGGGGGACTCCAGCCTACATGGCGCCAGAAATGGCGACCGGGCCAATCGAAAAGATCTCGTTTTACAGCGACGTCTATCTGTTGGGAGCCATGCTGTATGAGATCCTGACGAAGAAGGCTCCCCATACGGGCAAGAATGTTCAAGCGTGCCTGA
>JBIKUY010000251.1:0-3915 GCA_044347355.1 Prochlorococcaceae cyanobacterium
CCACACCAAGCTCGACACCAAGATCCGGTTGCCGGAGCTCACCGGCAAAGCATTCGCCGACCTCTACCCCCTGCTGCCGTATCAGATCGAGCTGATCATTCAGGTGGTGTCGGGTCTGCGCCTTTCCGGTGGCGCCAGCAAGCAGTTCGGCGGTGCCAACAGGGCGATCATCAAGCTGGCGCAAGAGCTGCTCACGAACCCCCAGTGCGGCCTGGCGAATCTGCCAGTGGGCGCGCTGGTGACGCTCGATCGGGTTTATGACCTGCAGAGCAACAACATCGATTCGCAGTATCGCGGCAAGATCAGCGACATCGCCACCAAGGCCAGCCACCCGCTGGCGGTGCCGGTGGCCAAGGCGATCTGCCTGCTGCAGTTCGTGGATCAGGTCCCGGTCACCGAGCGCAACATCGCCGTGGTGCTGCACCCACGGGTGGATGGCGACTCACTGGAATCCGAGGTGCAAGAGGCCTGCCGGCACCTGGAGGAGCGAAAGCTGATCCGCGAGGTCGATGGCCAGTACCGCATCCCCAAGCCGGAAGAGGAGGACTGGGAGCAGGTGCGCAGCCAACAGGCACCATCCGCCCAGGATCGCCACAACCTGCTGCAAGAAGCCCTGCGGCAGAACTGGGAGCCCGTGCCCAGCGCCGGCCTAGGCAATGGTGTGAAGAGCTTCAAGGCCGCGTTGCACTTCCGAGGCAGCGAAGTGGTGAAAGGCGATGTGCCGGTGAAGGTGGAGCGGGTGGATGGCAGCGAGAGCTTCGAAGATCGGGTGGAGCAGCTGCGGCAGAAGAGCCAGCAAGACACCAACACCTTCTTCTGGGCCATGCGCCCCAGCCCGGAGCTGGATCGTGCCCTGGGGGAGTGGTTCCGCTCCCAGAAGGTCATCGACCTCAAGGGCCGCGACGCCAGCGGTAAGGGCCAGGTGCAGCTGGTGAGCGAGGAGCGGCGCAAGCTGGAGGGCTTCCGCCAGCAGGCCTGCCGGCTGGTGGATCAGGCCCTGATCCACGGCCAGGTCCTGCTCAACGGCGCCCCCTGCGCCATCAGTGCGAACGCCAGCCGGGCGGTGGAGGCCATCCGCGAGGCGCTCAGTGATGGCCTGGCCCAGATCTACGAGCGCTTCGGCGAAGCGGCAGTCAGCCCCAGTGGCGATGAACTGAGCAAGCTGCTGAGCGCCGACAACCTCAAGGGCCTCACCGGCTCGATCGAAACCCTGCGCCTGTGCAAGGAGGAGGGCGGCCAGTGGGTGATCGACACCAACCGCCCGGCCCTGCAGGCGGTGCTCAACCGCATCAAGGTGAAGGGCTGCCAGAGCGGCAAGGAGCTGGCCGATCACTTCGCCGATGCGCCCTACGGCTGGACGCTCGATGCCGTGAAGTTCCTAGTGGCGGCCCTGCAGGTGGGCAGCCAACTGAAAGCCACCCACAGCGCTCAGAGCTTCGTGGGCGCGAGCAAGCCCGAGGTTCGCCCCCTCTTCACCAACAACAGCACCTTCCGGGCCACGGCGTTCGCCCTGCATGAGGCCAGCCTCAGCCCCCAGGCCGTGATTGAAGCTTCCTTGCAGTTCCAGAAGTTCGCCGGCAAAACGGTTCAAGGGATCGCCTCTGCTCCCTTGGCCAAAGAGATCCGGGCTTCGGCGAAGAGCGTCAACGCCGATCTCAATGCCGCCAGCAAAGCGATGGTGCCGCTGGAGTTGCCGGGCCGGGAGGCCTTGGATCAGGCCTGCGAGCAGGTGTCCACCTGGCAGGACAGCGACGATGAGGAGGTGGTGAAGGCGTTCCGCGCCAGCGCCGAGGCTGTGAAGGAGCAATGGCAGCGGGCCACGGCCATCAAGGAGGTGCTCGAGTCCCGCCTGGAGGATCTGCGCCGGGCTCGCCATGCCCTGGGTGAGCGGCTCTGGGGACAGCTGCAGCAGGAAAGTGACCTGCCGCAGGAGCTGATCGATGCTGAGCACCAGCTGCGCGATCTGCTGCAGTCGCTGAGCTTCTACGAACGGCTCCCTGAGATTGACCAGCTCGCCAAGAAGCTGGAAGACGCCTACGCCCAGCGACGCAGGGACGCCCAACAGTCACTGGCTGCGGAAGTGCAGCAGCGGATGGCTGAACTGGAGCAGGCCCCAGGGTTTGCCGAGCTTGATAGCGAACGGCAGGAGCAGCTCAAGCAACCCTTGATGCAGAGAGCAAGCGCTGCCGAGGGGTTGGACTTGGTGCGGCTGCGGGATCAGCCCGCCATGCTCGAAGGGGTGCTGCGCCAGCAGGAGCAGAAGGCCCAGCAGTGGGCATTCCCGGCCCAGGAGGTAAGCACCGTGAGCGTGCGGGAGCTCTGCCGCGAGCCGTTTGATTCCGAAGGGCTCGAAGAGGTGCTGGGTCGCATCCGCCAGCGCTGCGAAGAAGAGCTAGGTAACGACCGCAAGGTCTTGTTGCAGTGAGGAGGGCCTGAACGATGGAGAAGGAACAGCGCACCAGGCTGCAGAAGGCCACCCAAGAGGCCCGCCGTCTGCTGGAGGAGGAGTTCCGCAGCCAGCTGCTACAGACCTACGACATCAACGTAGAAAAGGTGAGTTGGGCTGAGGAGCCCGGTGCGCACCTGCTGGCAGAACAACGGTTGATCCGCGAGAAGCTCATCGCCTGGATCGAGCACAAGCAGGCCCAGATCCAGAAGGACGACAGCGAAGCAGAGAAAAAGAAAGCCAAGAGTGAAGCGCTGCTGCTCGCCCGGCGGGAGATGGCCTTCACAGCGCTGAACCGCTTCGTGGCGCTCAAGCTGATGGAAGCCCGGGAGCTGGTGCGTCCCTGCGTGAGCGGAGGGCTGGAGAGTGCCGGTTTCCTGGAGTGCACCGCTGTGGCTGAGGGGCTGCTGGCGGATCAGGAGAGCAGCTACCGGCTGTACCTGGAAACAATCTTTGAGGATGTGAGCCGCGAGCTGCGGGCGCTGTTTGATCCGCGCGATCCAGCCAGTTTGCTTTGGCCGAAACGGGCAGCGCTGTTGGAGCTGCTGGACATCCTCAACAGTCCGGAGCTGGCTGAGCTTTGGAGCGAGGATGAAACGCTCGGGTGGGTCTACCAGTATTTCAACGGCGATGCCGAGCGCAAGAAGATGCGCGAGGAATCGGCTGCACCGCGTAACAGCCGCGAGCTGGCAGTTCGCAATCAGTTCTTCACGCCGCGCTATGTGGTGGAGCTCCTCACCGATAACACCCTGGGACGTATTTGGTATGAGATGCGGCAGGGCGATACCAAACTAAAAGAGCGCTGCCGCTACCTGGTGCAGCGGCCGAATGAGATCTGGTTGAAGCCAGGAGAAATGGCCCCAGCGGGGATCGTGGACGATAAAGACCTCAGCCAGGAGGAGCTGATGCGCCAGCCCGTACACATCCCCCATCGCCAGCTGAAGGATCCGCGAGAGATTCGCATGCTCGATCCGGCCTGCGAGTCGATGCACTTTGGCCTCTACGCATTTGATCTCTATCTTGAGATCTATGCGGAAGCCTGGATGATCGCTCAAGGTTCCGAAGAGCAAAACAAGCGAGCTGAAGCATTCGCGCCATTTGTTGAGTATGCAGCTGTTTTTGCAAGTAAAGCAGCCTTCTTGCGTGAAGTCCCTAAGCTGATCCTGCTGCACAACATCCACGGCATCGATATTGATCCCCGGGCCACCCAAATCGCCAGGCTGACCCTTTGGCTGCGGGCGCAGAAGGCATGGCATGAGCAACAGCTGGAGGTTGCTGACCGTCCAGCAATCACCCGCTCCAACGTGGTGTGTGCTGAGCCAATGCCAGGCGAACGAGAGTTGCTGGCTGATTTTGTTGATCAACAATTCCCCGAGGCTGAACGGGGTCTTGTTCAGCAGCTGCTGGAAGCGGTCTTCGACAAGATGGAACTGGCTGGAGAAGCAGGCTCTCTGCTTAAAATTGAGGAA
>JBIKUY010000253.1:0-3911 GCA_044347355.1 Prochlorococcaceae cyanobacterium
GGCAAGCACATGGGACGCCGGGGGATTCACGGTGAGGTGGTTGTCCGGCCCTGCGGCCAGCACGTTCACATTGAAGTTCTTGCGCAGATTCAGGTCCCGTAGTGAACGGCCCACAAACGATGCGGGTACCCGGATTTCCTCGATGAAATTTTTGTCATCGAGCCGTAGTCGCTCCAGCAGGTTGGGCCGCACCAGCTCCATGCCAAGCCGATGACCCTGCATTTTGGATGGAAACACCACTCGGTCCGCCCCCACCCGCTGCAGCATCTTCATGTGCAGGTCGCTGGTGGCCCGGGCAATGACCTGCTTCACCCGGCTGCCCTCGCTGTCCTTGGCGATCAGCGTGGCGGTGATGCTGGCGGAGATGGGCTCACTCATGGCTACCACCACCGTTTCCACATCCAGCACGCCCGCCTCCCGCAGGGCCTCCTCGTCGGTGCAGTCCACCACCCGGGCCTGGATGGCCGGATCCACCTGACGCAAGGCATCCACCGCTTTCTGGTCGCTGTCGATGGCCAATACATCGGCTCCAGCCTTGATCAGCTCGCTGCAGACAGCGGTGCCGAAGCGCCCCACACCGATCACGGCGAATCCGCCGCGGGCCGTGCCCTCTGCGGGGTTCCAATGCCACCAGTTGCCCATGGATCAGGGGTCTCCTTGTGCGATGAACGGGATCAGATGTAGAGCTCTTCGCGGGGGTAGCCCACCCGCGGTTGGGGACGGCTGCGGTAGAGGGCCGAAAGCAGCAGAAGGATGCCCAGTCTGCCCACGAACATCCCCACGATCAGCACCAGCTGGCCCCAGCGGTTCAGCTGGGCCGTGACCCCGAGATCGAGGCCCACGGTGCCGAAGGCTGACATGCAGGTGAACAGCTTCTCGAGGAAACTGAATCCGCCCAGTCCCGAACTGCTGCTGGTGGTGGGGCCCAGTCCCAGCAACAGGGCCATGAGCAGCACGAACAGCAGGGAGGCGATGGTGACTCCGATCGCCCGCAGCACCACGGTGGCGGGAATCTGCCGTTGATGGATCACCACCACCTGGCGGCCTTGCAGGGTGGAGCGGGTAGCCCCCATCAGGGTGGCGAAGGTGGTGGTTTTAATGCCCCCGCCGGTGCCGCCAGGGCTGGCGCCGATGAACATCAGCACGATCAGCAGCAGCAGTCCGGCGTCGGAGAAGGTCTTCACGGAGAGCGGCACAGTGTTGAAGCCCGCAGTACGTGCACTGATCGACTGAAACAGCGTGACCTGCAGCCGCTGCCACCAGGCCAGCGCTTCCATGGCCCCGCCGCTGGCGAACGACTCGGTGAACAGCAGGCCCAGGCATCCCACCACGATCAGGGCGGCCGTGCTCCGCAGCACAAGGCAGGTGTGCAGGCTGAGGCGCCGCAGTCGGTTGAGGCGCTGACGGTTCACCCAGACATCGTTGATCACCCGCCAGCCGATGCCGCCCACCACCACCAGCGTGGCGATCACCCCATTCACCACGGGGTTGTCGCGGTAGCCGATCAGGCTGTCGCTCCAGAGCCCGAAACCGGCATTGTTGTAAGCGCTCACCGCATGGAACAGGGCGGCCCAGAAGCGCTGCAACGGCTGCTGGATCTCGGAGAAGCCAAAGCTGTAGAGCACCAGCGTTCCCAGCCCCATCACGCAGCCGCCGGTGATCAAGATGCCGTTGAAGGTGGGGCCGATTCCTCCCACGCCAAATTCATCGAGGGCACGGCCCTTGTCGAGGCGGGTGCGCAAGCCCCCATGGCCTTGTACGAAGCCCTGGAGAAACGTGGTGATGGCCATCAGGCCCAAGCCCCCCACCATGATCAGCAGGAGGAGCAGCACCTGCCCCAGGGTGGTGAGTTCCTTCCCCACGTCGATCACCGACAGTCCGGTCACCGTGATGGCCGAAGTCACGGTGAAGAGGGCTTCCCAAAGGCCGACGCTGTCGCGTGAGCAAAGGGGCGAGGCCATCAGCACGGTGCCCGCGGCGATCACCAGCCCGCCGGTCACCACGGTGAACTGTGGCACCGTGAGCTGATGGCGCCACGCTGCCAGCGAAGACCAGCGGCTGCGCGACCGGATGGTCGTCATGGCCGGTGACGGGGGGATACCAGGACAGGTGGGGTTGGGGGTGAAGGTGCTGGGTGCGGTGCGGGGGAGCAATCCAGCACGTTGTAACCCTGCCTGTCGGACTGCAATCCGCCAACCTTAGGTCTCAAGAGTTTGCCAGTCGCCCGGGGGCCCATTGGGAGATCAGACTCTCCAGACGGGTGAGTTGGTAGCGGGTGTGCTCGTTGGGTGACTGGCGATAGGCGTCGCGCAGGCTCTGCCATTCCGCATTCAAGGCAAAAAGCACGGGATGGTTGTCGTTCAAGGGGAATCCTGGTCGGATAGGAAAATCTTAAGCGATTCTTAAGTGGTGATGCCAGGGTGGCTGTCCTGCAGGGGGCCGTCGCGGTCGGAGCGGAAGACCAGGCGCATGTCCTGTAGGTGTTCCTGGCACAGGGCCACCAGCCGTTCAAACACGGCCAGGGTGTGGGGTGCCCGCAGCCCCATCGATTCCCGGCTGAGCAGCACCAGCTCCAGGGCCTTGGCACCCCTTGGTTTCGACTGCACATCGGCAAACAGTTGCATGCGCTGGTTCTCTCCCCCCTGTTTCACCAGCGCTCCCAGGTGGGCGCGGGTGCGGTGGTCCACCTCGGCATTCAACCCTCGCAGCACTGGCTCGAGGGCCTGCAAAATGGCCTCTGAGCCGCCACGCTCACGGTCTGGATTGCCGTCAGTTGGCTCGCTCGGGGCAGACGTACTCGGCTGGAGAACCAGCAGAAACCGGGCCATGGAGCTTTCGATCAGCTAAGACGCTACAGCCCGTGCCGTCCTTTGATGCCGGCTCCAGCTCCTGCCGCTATTGCCGTGATCGGGGCAGGGGTTGCAGGTTGCGCGCTGGTGGCCCAGCTGCGCCAACTGGGCTTTGCAGGAGCGATTTCGCTCTGGGAAACAGGCCGTGGTCCCGGTGGTCGGGCCGGCACACGGCGCAGCCGCACCGATGGAGACATGGTGATTAACCATGGTGCCCCCCTGTTCAACATCACCGGCTCGCCGGATCCTGGCCTCTTGCAACCTTTGCTGGACGGTGGCTGGATCCAGCCCTGGACCGCTCCGATGGCCATGTTTGAGGGGGAGAGCCGGCTGAACATCGGCCGGCCGGATGCTCTCGGCATGGGCCGCCTGTTCCAAGGCCGGGGGGGGATGGATCACCTGGGCAGTGGACTGCTCCAGTTGGCGGCTGGAGAGGGGTTGTGCAGCCATTACGGCACGTTGGTGCGGTTCCTGACCCGTAGCCGCCGGGGCTGCTGGCAGTTGCGCGATGCCAACAGGCAACTGTTGGCTGAGGCCCATTGGTTGGTGCTCAGCAGCACCTTGCTGGCCCACCCGCGCTGCCAGTTGATCCTGGGCTGGCCGGATGTTCCCCTGGCCCAGGCTGCTGCCCTGCTCGGTGATTGGCAGCTCGACCATGTGCTCACCACCCTGGCGGGCCTGCGCCTGGAGGCTCGCTCCAATCTGCTGTTGCTGTTCGCGGGGGAAGCCGCCCAGACCTGGCGAGCCCTGCCCTTCCAGCTGGTGAATTTTGATGCCGCAGCCCAACAGCGCTGGGGCTTGCGGCGCCTGAGCATCCAGCCCCTGGCCGATGGGCGCTGTGCAGTGGTGGCCCATTCCAGCCATGCTTTCGCCGCCGACCATCTCGATGTGGTCGGATCCCGCTCAGCGATTGCCAAGTTGTTGCAGTTGCCCGTGGAGTCGGGCCGAGAAGACGCGGTGGTCCAGGCGCTCAGCGAGGCGGTGGTGCACTGTCTTGCACCCTGGATCCCCGGAATCGACCCCAGTCAGGCCGCTCCCCAGCTGATGCGCTGGGGAGCGGCA
>JBIKUY010000252.1:0-3911 GCA_044347355.1 Prochlorococcaceae cyanobacterium
CAGCGAACCGGTGGCATCGGTAATCACCAACGCGTCACTGATCTGGGCCAGGGCAAGTTCCAGCCGGGCCAGACTGCGCCGCAACTCACCAACCAGGGCTGTTTCCGCATCAGGCCGCTGGCTACTCATGCGTCAACCGGTGTGCCGTCTGGCAAGGGGGTGAGCGTTGCGCCGAAGATCCAACCTTGCTCTTGTTTCTCGGCCACAATGAAGTGTTCTGACACCAACGAGCGACCATCAGCACAGAGCGTGTTCAGTCGCAGAGGGTGCGCCAAAATTGTGGAGAGCTCCGTGGCCTGAAAGCGGGAAAAACCAAATTGATGAGCCATCCGGAATGACTCCGGCAGGATCATGCCAATGGGTTGGCCAACCACCTGCACGTCCTGCCAACCGTAGGTGTGGCGAAAAGCCTCATTGACACGTACCACGTTGCCCAGGGAATCAGCGAGAACAAAGGGGCGATCACTGGCCTCTAGGTCGGCAATGGAGGGAGTAGAAGCAGTGGCGTCAGTCACAGGCTGTCAGGCAAATAATCAGAGTCACTGTTCAATGCAAAATAGGTCTGTGCACTACAGCTGGAAAAGATAAAAACCAAACCAGGGCACCGCGGATCGGAGTGGAAGACCGACCTGCAAAACCTTTCAACAGGGCCGGTGGATTAACTGAGCTGTCCTCACTGGGCCCTGCTGTCTCGGGGTTGCAATCCGGGTATGGCCAGGGGCTGATCCCGCATTTGGCCGCAACTGTGGCATTGCTTGTCCAGAAACGCCAGTCCTGTGGGGAGTTCATCCATCAAACGGTTAGCCCCCGGCCAGGCGGCAGTGGGCGCGCACCAACTCACCCCCCAGCCTGAGCTGGTGCTGGTTGGCATAGGCCTCCCTCTCCAGCTGGCGCTCCAGTGGCCCAGCCGCCTGATAAAGCGACTCCTTCAACACCGATTCCAGTTGTGGACTAAGGGTGTCTGTCAGGCCCAGCGGACGGGGCATGGCTCGGACATGACCGTGACTGCAGCTCTGGGCAACATGAATCGCCTCATGGTTGATCACCTTGGCGAATTCAGCGCTGCCGCTCTCCAACACATCCGGCCGAACGCGAATGGTTCGCTCCCGAGGATCCCACTCCGCAGCTGCACCCGACTTGCGGGGCTGAGCAAGCTGGATGCGCACACCGGCCAGGCGCAGCACCTGCAACAGGGTGCTGATGGCCTCACGCTCCGCCTCAAATCGAGGGGGGTCAGCCATCAGACGGCGGATCTCAGGTATCGAGAGTGGCGGATCACCGTGCCGCCGCTTGTAGTGATAAACGATACGGCCATCAGCCTGCAACTCAGCCCGGGGGGTCCAGGAGACATCCGCCTCGGCCAGGCTGTGCAGCAGCAGAACCTTATCGATCCCCTCCAAACCAGCCGGAGCGGGCGGCAACAACACAGCCAGGGGAAGGGGCAGGTCCTGTCGCGTTAACCAGGGGAACGACAGGGGCAGGACTGCGGTGCCCACAAGCGTGAGGGCCAGCCATCCCCACAGCCATCCGGCTGCAGCCGGCGAGCGGCCTTTGAACTGCACCGCACCACAGTGGCCGCAGCTCCATCCCCCATCGCGGCACCGCAGCAATGCCGGTGGCCGGATCCGACAGCAGGGGCAGAGGGCGGGAGGCACGGACCCATTGTGCGTGGCACCGCGGCGGTGCGGTTGGGTTGCGAGGATCTGCCGAGCCGACGTTGGCCGTTGCCATGCCCCTCTCCGCCCTGGTGCGCCAGCTGCAGCAGGCGACCCTCACCGGCGAATTGCGGGCGCGGATCGCTCGCAGCGAGCGACTGAGGCTGAGTGGGGCGGGCCGGGCCGCCAGGGCCATGGTCAGCAGTGCCCTGGCGGATCAGGCACCCCTGCTGGTGGTGGTGCCCACCCTGGAGGAGGCGGGCCGCTGGGCAGCGCTGCTGGAGCTGATGGGCTGGCGCAGCTGCCAGCTCTATCCCACCAGTGAGGGCAGCCCCTACGAGCCCTTCGATCCCACCAGCGAGATCACCTGGGGTCAGTTGCAGGTGCTCAGCGAGCTGCTGGATCTGGGCAGCGAGGGCAACGGCGGGGCCAGCGGCAATCCGGGAGCCAACGGCCAGCGCCTGGCGATCGTGGCCACCGAGCGGGCCCTGCAGCCGCACCTGCCACCGCCAGCCGCCCTGAACGAGCAGTGCCTGAGTCTGCGCAAAGGCGACAGCTTCGATCTGGAGCAGCTGGGCGAAACCCTCACGCACCTCGGTTACGAGCGCGTCACCACGATCGAGCAAGAGGGGAGCTGGAGCCGCCGCGGCGACATCGTCGACGTGTTTCCGGTGAGCAGTGAGCTACCGGTGCGCCTGGAATTCTTCGGTGAGGATCTGGAGAAGCTGCGGGAGTTCGACCCCGCCACCCAGCGCTCCCTCGATCCGATCGAAGTGGTGCGGCTGACCCCCAGCGGCTACGGGCCGCTGATCGCCGTGGCCCTGCGCGAGGCCATGCCCGTTGGGCTGGAGCAGCTGCTCAGCCCCGAGGCCTTGGAACAACTGCTGGAGGGCGGCACGCCCGAGGGGCTCAGGCGGCTGATGGGCCTGGCCTGGCCGCAGCCCGCCTCCCTGCTCGACTATCTCCCAGCCGCCACGTTGGTGGCCATTGATGAGCGACGCGCCTGCCTGGCCCATGGCCAACAGTGGTTCGACCACGTGGTGGAACACCACGCCGAAACGGAAGCCGAGCTGGGGTTGGAGCCGGGTACCAGCCTGCCACCGGTGCAGCACCGCCCGCCCGCCGACACCCTCGCCGAGGCCAGCGAGGGCTTCACAGGGTTTGATCTGGTCGAGCTGCACGAGAGCGACAACCACGCCAACAGCTTCGATCTGGCCAGCCGGCCGGTGCCCGCCTACCCCAACGCCTTCGGCAGGCTGGCCGAACTGATCAAGGGCTTCCAGAAGGACAAAGCCGCGGTGTGGCTGCTTTCAGCGCAACCCAGCCGGGCGGTGGCTTTGCTGGAGGAGCACGACTGCATCAGCCGTTTCGTGCCCAACCCTGGCGACATCCCGGCCATCGAGCGGCTGGTGGAGCAGGGCACCCCGGTGGCGCTCAAGAGCAAGGGCACCGCCGAGCTGGAGGGCCTGCAGCTGCCGGCGTGGAAGCTGGTGCTGATCACCGACCGGGAGTTCTTCGGCCAGCACGCCCTGGCCGCCACGGGCTATGTGCGCCGGCGCCGCAAGGCCGCCAGCCGCACTGTGGATCCGGGCAAGATGCGGCCCGGCGATTTCGTGGTGCACCGCAACCACGGCATCGGCAAATTCCTCAAGCTCGAGAAGCTGGCGATCGGCGGCGAATCCAGGGATTACCTGGTGGTGCAGTACGCCGACGGCCTGCTGCGGGTGGCCGCCGACCAGCTGGGCAGCCTGGGCCGCTACCGCGCCACCGGTGAGACGCCTCCCGAGCTCAACCGCATGGGCGGCACCGCCTGGACCAAGGCCAAGGAACGGGCCAAGAAAGCGATCCGCAAGGTGGCGGTGGATCTGGTGAAGCTCTATGCCGAGCGCCACAAGGCGCCCGGCTTCGCCTACCCCGCCGACGGCCCCTGGCAAGGCGAACTGGAAGACTCCTTCCCCTACGAGCCCACACCGGATCAGGTGAAGGCGATCGCCGATGTGAAGCGCGACATGGAACAGCCGTCGCCCATGGACCGGCTGGTGTGCGGCGATGTGGGCTTCGGCAAGACCGAGGTGGCCATTCGCGCCATCTTCAAGGCCGTCACCGCCGGCAAGCAGGTGGCGATGCTTGCCCCCACCACGGTGCTGGCCCAGCAGCATTGGCGCTCCCTGTCGGAACGCTTCGCGCCCTACCCGGTGAAGGTGAGCCTGCTCAACCGCTTCCGCACCGCCACCGAGCGCAAGACGATCCTCGAAG
>JBIKUY010000254.1:0-3909 GCA_044347355.1 Prochlorococcaceae cyanobacterium
CCAACAGGCCCGCCAGCTCGGCCAGCTGCAGGCGCACGATCCGCTGCAGATCCTGCTGCGCCAGGGGCCGGAAGCGGATCACCTCATCGATCCGGTTGAGGAACTCAGGCCGGAACTGGCTGGCCAGGGCCTGATCCACCTGCTCGGCCAGCCAGCTGTCGTCCCCAGGGTCGGCAGGGTCGTCGCCGCGGCGGCGGGCGCTCTCCAGAATCGCCCGGCTGGCCAGGTTGCTGGTCATGATCACCACCGTGTGGCGAAAATCCACCGTTCGGCCCTGGGAGTCGGTGAGGCGGCCGTCATCGAGCACCTGCAGCAGCAGGTTGAACACCTCCGGATGGGCCTTTTCCACCTCATCAAGCAGCAGCACCGCGTAGGGCCTGCGGCGCACCGCCTCGGTGAGCTGGCCGCCCTCCTCGTAGCCCACATACCCCGGGGGAGCCCCCACCAACCGGGCCACGGCGTTGCGCTCCATAAACTCACTCATATCGAGCCGCACCAGGGCGTCGTCGTCGTCGAACAGGGCCGCGGCCAAGGCCTTGGCCAGCTCGGTCTTGCCCACGCCGGTGGGGCCCAGGAACAGGAAGGAGCCCACCGGCCGGGTGGGGGCCTGCATCCCGGCCCGGGCCCGGCGGATCGCCGCGGCCACCGCCGCCACGGCCTCCAGCTGGCCGATCACTCGCTCGCCCAGCCGCTGTTCCAGCGCCAGCAGTTTCTGGCGCTCGCTGGCCAGGAGCTGCTGCACGGGGATGCCGGTGGAGCGGGCCACCACGTCGGCGATGTCGCCGGGTTCCACCTGCTCGCGCAGCATCGTGTCGGCTTGCATCTCCACTTCCAGGGCCTCGCGGCGCTGCTGCACCCCGTGGAGCTGGTCGTATTGCAGCCGGGCGGCCTCCTCCTGGTCGCCGTCGCGCTCAGCCTCGGCGATGGCATGGCGCAGGTCCTCATCCTGTTGCAGCAGCTCGCGCAGCTCCTCCACCCGGCGCCGCTCCGACTGCCAGCGGCGCAACAACTGCTGCAGGCTGTCGGTGGCGGCCTGGCGCTGGGCCTGCAGCGCCACACGCTCGGCCTCGGGCGAGGCCTCGGCCGAGAGCAGGGCAAGCTCCACCCTGCGCAGCTCAGCCTCGGCCGCCTCCACCTCCTGGGGCTTTGACGTGACATCCATGCGCAACTCGGCGGCAGCCTCATCCACCAGGTCGATCGCCGAATCGGGCAGGCAGCGGTCGCTGATGTAGCGATCGGCCAGCCGGGCCGCCGCCACCAGCGCCCCATCGCTGATCGCCACGCCATGGTGCAACTCGTAGCGCTCCTTGAGCCCGCGCAGGATCTGCACGCAGGTGTCGAGGCCCGGTTCCTTGATCAGCACTTGCTGGAAGCGCCGGTCGAGGGCCGGATCCTTGGCGATGCTGCGGCGGTAGTCGTCGGGGGTGGTGGCGCCGATGCAGCGCAGCTCCCCCTGGGCCAGGGCGGGCTTGAGGATGCTGCCGGCGTCGGCGCTGGAGCGCTCGCTGCTCACCACGGTGTGCAGCTCATCGATGAACAGAATCACGCCCCCTTCTCGGCCTTCGCCCTCACGCACCTCCGCCAGCACGCTGCGCAGCCGTTCCTCGAACTGGCCGCGGAACTTGGCGCCGGCGATCAGGGCGCCCAGGTCGAGGGCCACCAGCCGCTGGCCGCGCAGGGCGTCGGGCACCTCACCGGCCACGATCCGCTGGGCCAGCAGTTCGGCCACGGCGGTCTTGCCCACGCCGGGCTCACCAATCAGCACCGGGTTGTTCTTGCCCCGGCGCGAAAGCACCTGGATCAGGCGGCGGATCTCGGTGTCGCGGCCGATCACCGGATCGAGTTCGCCGGCCCGGGCGGCGGCGGTGAGATCCCGGCCGTAGCGCTCCAGGGCGGTGGGCTCCTGCTCGGAGGCATCGGGCTCCAGCCTCAGCGGTTCCACCGCCGCGGGATCAGCAGCCATCTGGGTCGTGCCCCTGGCCCTGGCCGGAACGGAAACCGTGGCCGGCGGGACTGCGGTGGGGACGGCGGTGGGGGCGGCGGCTGGAGAAGCAGCTGGAGGGGCAGAATCGATCCAGTCGTCAAGCCGCGACTCCCTTGGCTGATCCCGCTGGGGTGCCCGGCCGGTCGATGTGCTGGGCCGCAGCCAGCGGCGCACCTGCTCCTCGCTGAGGCCCTCGGCCGCCAGGGCAACAGCGCCGATCCGAGGCTCCTCCAGCAGGGCGAGCAGCAGGTGGGGTAAATCGATCAGCCGCGACCCCCAGGCCGCCCGGCGGCGGTCGGCCTGCTCGAGCAGGTCCTCCAGGGCGTCACCGATGAACAGCTCACCATCGCCGCCACCGGGCTGCTCCAGGCAGAAGGCCTCAACGGCGTCGAGCACCCGGTCGCCATCGATCGGCAGTTGTTCCACCCAGCCGGCGAAGCGCCGTTCCAGCAGCAGGGCCTGCAGCAGATGCTCCACATCCATGGCGGCATGGCGCCAGCGACGGGCCGAGTCCTGGGCGGCGAGCAGCAGCTCCCAGGCCTCATCGCTGAAGCGATCGGGCTCAGCCGTGAGGCTGCCGCTGAGCACAGGAGATCCGGGGGAGTCGGCCCGCATGTCAGGCAGCGACCCGGGAGGTGAGATCAATCAGCTCCACCTTGTAGCCATCCGGGTCTTCCACGAAGGCGATCACGGTGTTGCCGTGCTTCATCGGGCCGGGCTCCCGCACCACCCGGCCCCCCTTCTCCCGGATGGCCGCGCACACCCCCTGGATGTCCTCCACACCGAGGGCGATGTGGCCGTAACCGCTGCCGAGCTCATAGCTGCTGGTGTCCCAATTGTGGGTGAGCTCCAGCACGGTGTGGTCGCTCTCATCGCCATAGCCCACGAAGGCCAGGGTGAACCGCCCGCTGGGGTAATCCTTGCGGCGCAGAAGTCGCATCCCGAGAACCTCGGTGTAGAAGGCGAGCGAACGCTCCAGATCACCGACCCGGAGCATGGTGTGCAGGAGACGCATCGGCGTGGGGGGCGGGGGCGGGGGCGGGGTCGATCCCGATCTCAATCCCCATTGTGAAGGGGCCATCCCGGCAGACGAGGCCCGGGGAGGGGGCGGAATGAACGGGCCGCTCGGGCGGCGCACGGTACCGGTGACGACAAAAGGGACGGCAGGGGGCACCCATAGGATCCCTGAACCATGCTCAACAGTGGCGCCGTGATCGATTCCCTCGACCTTGTGATCGACACCGTGGTGGCCCGGGAGGTGCTCGATTCCCGTGGCACCCCCACGGTGGAAGCCGAGGTGATGCTCGAAGGCGGCGCCACCGGTCGGGCGATCGTGCCCAGTGGCGCCAGCACCGGCGCCCACGAGGCCCACGAGCTGCGTGATGGTGGCAGCCGCTACATGGGCAAGGGGGTGCTGCAGGCGGTGAGCAACATCGAGGAGAAGATCGCCCCGGCCCTGTGCGGCCTGAGCGCCCTCGACCAGGTGGCCGTGGACACGGCGATGATCGAACTCGACGGCTCCGACAACAAGAGCGCCCTGGGCGCCAACGCCATCCTGGCCGTGAGCATGGCCAGCGCCAGGGCCGCGGCCAACGGCGTTGGCCTGCCGCTGTATCGCTATCTGGGCGGGCCGATGGCCACCCTGCTGCCGGTGCCACTGATGAACGTGATCAACGGTGGCGCCCACGCGGCCAACAGCCTCGATTTCCAGGAGTTCATGCTGGTGCCCCATGGCGCCCCCAGCTTCCGGGAGGCCCTGCGGATGGGCACCGAAGTGTTCCATGTGCTCAAGGGTTTGCTCAAAGACAAAGGACTGAGCACCGCCGTGGGTGACGAGGGCGGCTTCGCGCCGGATCTGGGCAACGTGGACGCGGGCGATCTGCTGATCCAGGCGATCGAAAAGGCCGGCTACCGCCCCGGCGACC
>JBIKUY010000256.1:0-3875 GCA_044347355.1 Prochlorococcaceae cyanobacterium
CGGTCGTCGCGGCGGATGGCATCGGCGGCCCGGTCGAGGCCGAACAGGTGCTTGCCCTTCTCGAACACCTCCGTTTCCGGGGAGTTGAGGTATTTGGGCTCGGCGCCATCGAGGCTGCGGCCGCCGAAGCCGATCACCCGGCCCTGACGGTCCTTGATCGGCACCATCACCCGACCGCGGAAGCGGTCGTAGTAGCCCCGGCCGTCCTGGGACACCGCGCCCTTGCGCGGCACCACCAGGCCGGCCGCCTCCAGCAGCTCGGGGCCGAGGCCGTGCACCTGGCGCAGGTGCTGCAGCAGGCCGTCCCAGCGGTCGGGGGCGAAGCCCAGCTCGAAGGCCTCCAGGGTGGTGTCGCTGAGGCGGCGCTGCTGGCGCAGGTAGGCCAGGGCCTCCGCCCCCTCCGGAGCCCGCAGCTGGCTGCGGAACCAGCCGGAGGCCAGGCTGAGCACCTTCTGGAGCTGCTCGCGGCGGGAGAGCTGCTGGCGCAGCCGCTCCTGCTGGGGCCCATCGAGGGTCTCCACCGGCAGCTGAGACTTGCGCGCCAGCTCCAGCACCACGTCGCTGAAGCTCTGGCGCTGCAGTTCCATCAGGAACTTGATGGCGTTGCCGCCGGCTCCGCAGGAGAAGCAGTAATAGAACTGCTTGGCGGGCGACACCGTCATCGACGGCGACTTGTCGTCGTGGAAGGGGCAGATGCCCACGAACTCCCGCCCCTTCTTCTTGAGCACCACGTGCTCGCCCACCACATCGACGATGTCGGCCCGCTCCTTGACGGCCTCGATCGTGCGGGGATGGAGGCGGGGCAGGCTCAAGGGGCAGCGGCCCGGGGAGGCGTTGATTCTGACGCCAGCACCGGGATCCGCCAGCATGCCTACCACTGCCGCGGGGGCCGATGACGGTGAGGAGACCGGTGCTGGCAATGGTGGCCAGCGCCCTGAGCTTCTCGCTGATGGGTGTGTGTGTGAAGCAGGTGGGCGGCCGCATTCCCGCCGCCGAGGTGGTGCTGGCGCGGGGCCTGGTGAGCGTGGTGCTGAGCTGGTTGCTGGTGCGGCGGGCGGGCATCAACCCCTGGGGGCAGCGGCGCGGCCTGCTGATCGGCCGGGGGGCCATCGGCACCGTGGCCCTGCTGTGCGTGTACATCGCCCTGGCGGAGTTGCCGCTGGCTTCGGCCACCGTGCTCCAGTACCTCTATCCCACCTTCACGGCCCTGCTGGCCTGGCTGATGCTGGGCGAGCGCATCGGCCGGCGGGTGCTGCTGGCGGTGCTGGTGGGCTGGACGGGGGTGCTGCTGGTGGCCCGGCCGGCCCAGCTGCTGGGGGCAAGCGGGTCGCTGGCCGGCCCAGCCGTGCTGATCGCGGTGGCGGGTGCCTTCTGCACCGCCCTGGCCTACGTGAGCGTGCGCTCCCTGGCCCGCAGCGAACACCCCCTGGTGATCGTGTTCTATTTCCCCCTGGTGGCGGTGCCCCTGAGCCTGCAGCTGGTGCTGCTGAACCCGGTGTGGCCCACGCCGGTGGAGCTGCTCTGGCTGCTGGGGGTGGGCGTGTTCACCCAGCTCGGCCAGGTGTTCCTCACCTCCAGCCTGGTGGCCCTGCCGGCGGCCAGGGCCACGGCGATCAGCTACGTGCAGGTGGCCTTCGCCGGCCTGTGGGGCTGGCTGCTGTTCGGGGAGACGGTGGATGGCTGGACCATCGGCGGCGCGGTGCTGGTACTGACCGCCACCCTGATCAGCCTCAGCCCTGGATCGGCAGGGGATCGGTGATCCAGGCCTGGGTGCTGCCGTCTGGGCTGCCACTGGGCCGGGCCAGGCGCCAACTCTCGCCCCGGGCGCCGCGCTGCAGGAAGAGCTCGAACGGGCTATCCACCCGGATGCGGTCACCGGGCAGCCGCCAGTCGAAGGCGCCGGCCAGGCGCCAGCCCTGGGCCTCGCCGATGCGGATCGCCTGCTGCTCCGCCACCCGCACCCGGCTCACCTCGGGCAAGCCGTCCGCCTCCAGCTCCAGGGCCTGGGCAATTGCCCCCTGGGTGAGCTGGATCTGCAAAGCGAGGGCCTGGAGCAGCACGCTGCGGGGCGGCTGCCCCCCGTTGCCACAAGCACTGAGGGGCAACACCAGTAGCAGGGGTAGCACCAGGGCCGGCAACCGCCGGCCAAGGGCCATGCCCCAGCTGGTGGCAAAGGACGGCTGGGCAGGGGTCCGCGGGGCGGGCAGCATGGGGGCATTCGAGCTGCACCCATGATCGGCTGGCTGCAAGGGGAACTGGCCGATCCGTGGCAGCAGGAGAAGCGTTGCGGCCTGCTGCTGGTGTGTCACGGGGTGGGCTACGAGGTGCAGGTGAGTCAGCGTCAGTGGCAGCGCCTGCCAACGGCCGGCAGCGTGCTGGAGCTGCACATCCACCAGGCCGTGCGGGAAGACGGCTGGACGCTCTACGGCTTCGGAGCGCGCCACGAGCGCGACCTGTTCCGGGAGCTGGTGGGGGTGAGCGGGGTGGGCTCCCAGATGGCCCTGGGTCTGCTGGGCTGCCTGGAGCCGGAGGAGCTGGTGCAGGCAATCGTGCAGGCCGACCTGCGCCGGCTGTGCAGCGCCCCCGGAGTGGGCAAGCGCACGGCAGAACGGCTGGCGGTGGAGCTGCGGGCGCGGCTGCAGCAGCGCTTTCTCGGCCAACTACTGGCAGCCGAGCAGGAGGGGGAACTCACGGCCAGCCCCGAGCTCGCTCACCACCAGCGCGACGAGGTGCAGCTCACCCTCTCGGCCCTGGGCTACGAGGCCCTGGAGGTGCACCGGGCGCTGCGGGCGGTGGCCGGTACCAGCGCGGTGGGCGACGACTGGCAGGCGGACGACTGGATCCGGGAGTGCCTCCGCTGGCTCGCCCGCGACGTGGCCTGACCCCCTCACGGTAAGGTAGCTGTTTGCTCCGCAGACAACCGGGCCGGTTGACTCCCGGCTGCGTTTCGTCCTCCCCCACCTCCATGCCGCTCACCACCTCCCAGAAGCAGGACCTGATCAACAGCCACCAGACCCACGGCACGGATACCGGTTCGGTGGAGGTGCAGGTGGCGATGCTGAGTGAGCGCATCAGCCAGCTCACCGGCCATCTGCAGCAGAACAAGCACGACTTCTCCTCCCGCCAGGGGCTGCTCAAGATGATCGGCCGCCGCAAGCGCCTGCTCAGCTACCTCAAGGGTCTGAGCCAGGAGCGCTACAGCCAGCTGATCGCCAAGCTCGGCATCCGCGGCTGACGGACAGGATTCCCAATGGCGGCCAAGGGCAATCGGCCGAAGTCCAGCAGGAGCCAATCCAACAGGACGACGGCCAGCAACACAAAGCCCAGCACCAGCCAGGCCGGCAAGGGGCCAGGCCGATCATCTGCTCGCGCCCGTGAGCAGGTGATCCCGGAGGCCGTGGCCAACCGCATGGCCCGCCGCGTCGCCTTCGCCACCGGCATCCCCACCCTGCTGGGCATGGGGGTGTTTGTGGGCAGCTATCTGCTGGTGAGCCGCCAGATTGTGGACATCGCTCCCGGGCTCACCCTCACCGCCTCGGGGGCCTGTTTTTTGCTGGGTCTGCTGGGTCTGAGCTATGGCGTGCTCTCCGCCAGCTGGGAGCCCCAGCCGGGCAGCCTGCTGGGCAGCGAGCAGCTGGGGCTGAACATCGGCAGGATCAAGCAGTCGCTCGCCGCCATGCGTCAGCGCCGCGACGGCTGAGGCAGCGGCAGGCCGTTGTAGGCGTGGCCATAGAACAGCTGGTAGCGCCTGAAGGGATGCTCCTGCACCGTGACCTGCAGGGGCGGCAGGGGTTCCAGCTGGGCAAACAGCCGGCGCAGGGGGTCCGGGTCGGTGGCCTCATCCAGCACGATCAGGGCGTGGGCTCCCCGTTGGG
>JBIKUY010000259.1:0-3821 GCA_044347355.1 Prochlorococcaceae cyanobacterium
TAGTCACTTTCCGGCCCACCCAAACCGAAGTTGGTGGCGTAATGGTGGCGGTATTCGGCGATCGACCAGCCCCGATTCAGCCAGCCGATGATGCCGGCGTAGAGACCCATCCCACTGTTCTGGATGTCGGGCTCCATACGCAGGTTGCCGTAATCAAGGCCTCCATCCACGTCGTCCACCTCCAACACCAGGGGCAGGCTCACGGTGGTGAAGGGGTAGTGGCGGAAGCTGGCGCGGTCGATATAAAAGCGGCCGATGTAGCCAAACAACTGGTAATAGCTGCCATCGGCCAACCGCTCTGGGCTGTCGGAGAAGGGGTTGAGCACCGGATCGGCATCCGACACCAGACCGTTCAGCAGATTGATGCGCGCATCGATCCCGGCGTCCTTGGCCTCAAGAAAAGCTCGGGATGCTGAGGTCGAGGTCGTAGGTGCTGGTGGCATACACCCCCACCTGCAGGTGGTGGATCGCCCGCTCCAAGGCCTGCTGATCCTCGGCCTGCTCGGCTTCGCTGAGCCGCTCGCCGCGCAGGGATGTCCAGCCCCCAGAGAGCAGGCGATCGGGATCGGTGGTGAGGGCGCGGGAGGCGGAGCTGAGCCGCAGGATGTCCCGGGTCTGCATCGGCACCACGTCGATGTGGGCCAGCCCCATCACAGCCAGAATGGTGGCCAGAACAACAGAGACGGCGGCAAGGATGTTCCAGCGCTTCTGTTTGCGCGTGGCCAAAGGACCCAAGCCAGCTCCTACGACCCTAAACAAACAGGTGGGATGGCTCAGTGCCAGCCTGCTGCTGGTCCTTCCGGCCCTGATGGGCCTCAGCCGTCCTCCGGGGGCCAACCCGGTGCTGGTCAGTCCCCTCCAGACGCCAACCCCTCCCGGAGGGGCCCTGCTGCTTGGCCAGTCGGCCCCCTTCTCAGGCCCCTCGGGCCAGTTGGGCCAGGAGTACCGGGAAGGGGCCGAGGCCTGGTTTGCGGAGGTGAATCGCAGCGGCGGCATCCATGGCCGGCCGATTCGCCTGGTGAGCAGGGATGACCGCTACGAGCCTGCGCTCACCCTGCGCAACACGCGCCAGCTGCTGGAACAGGACCGGGTGCTGGCCCTGTTCGGCTATGTGGGCACGCCCACCGCCAAGGCGGTGCTGCCACTGGTGGAGCGCGACCGCATCCCCTTCGTGGCCCCCCTCACCGGCGCCCAGATCCTCCGCCAACCCCAGCGCCCCACGGTGTTCAACCTGCGGGCCAGCTACCAGGCTGAGATCGATCGGATGGTGGACGATCTGGTGCGCGATGCCCGGCACCGCATCGCGGTGCTCTATCAGGCCGATGCCTTCGGTGAGGACGGCCTGGTCGCCAGCCGGCGGGCTCTGCGGCGCCATGGCCTGAGCCCGGTTGCCGTAGCCACGGTGGAGCGCAACTCCACCCAGGTGCGCAGCCCTGTGGCCCGAATCGAGGCGGCCAACCCCAATGCCGTGCTGATCATCACGGCCTACCCCAGTTCGGCGGCCTTCAGTCGGGAGCTGCGCCGCCGGGGCAGCGCGGCCCAGCTGATGAATGTGTCATTCGTGGGCACCCGTGGGCTACAGGAGTCACTCCCTGGGGGGCACGCCAGCGGCATCGGCATCGCCCAGGTGGTGCCCTTCCCCTGGAACCGGCGACTGCCGGTGGTGGCCGAATACCAGCGGCTGATGCGGCGTCAGACACCCCAAGCCAACCTCAGCTTTACCAGCTTGGAAGGGTTTCTCGCCGCCCGGCTGATTACCGAGGGCCTCCGCCGGGCCGGACCCGATCCCAGCCGGGAACAGCTGGTGCAGGGGCTGCAATCGATCCAGCAGCTCGACCTCGGCGGCTTCACGCTGGCGCTGGGTAAGGGGGACCGGGAGGCAAGCAGCTACACCGACCTCACCTTCCTCGGCGCCCAACGCTGGGAGCCCTGAGGCCCAACCTGGCTAGGGTCGGGGGCTGAACGTATCCCCAGCCGTGCCCCCAGAGCCCTTTCCCGCCCCCGTGAACCTGAGCGAGGCGGCCAGCGACCTGGCCAGTGGCGACTTCGGCGACCTGGATCTGGCTGAATTTCTGTTGGAGTATGCGCCGATCTACCAACCGCCCTACCTGGTGGCCGGGGCAGGACTGGCGATTGGCGTGCTCTGCGGCCTCACGTTCGCCAAACTGATCCAAAATCGCCTCGATGGCTGGAAACAGGATCGTTTGCCCCTGCTGCCCCTGGGCAACGCTGCCACCACCCTGCCCTACATCGGTGTCGTGATCGGCATCACCCTGTTCATCGGCGGCAGCCTCCAGGTGTTCGGCTTCTCCAGCGGCGCTGCCCTGCTGGTGAGTTTCGTGCTGTCGGTGGCCACGGCCGGTGCCCTCTGGGTTCAGCTCGAGCGGCTGATGGGACAAGTGGAGGACGGCACGTTCAGCGCCGTGGACTTCGACAACTTCGACCAGTTTTTCTAGGCAACCAAATAGCCGTCCAGTCGACGTGACTGCGAGCGGATGCCCTCAAGGGCCTTTCGCTCCAGGTTGCGTGTCTTGTCGCGGCTCATGCCCAGGGTCTTGGCGATCGAGCTCAGACTCATCGGCTCCTGAAGGCCGCTGCCGTCGTGGTCGATGCCATAGCGCATCTTCAGCACCCGGCCCTGCAGCTCCGGCAGCTGCTCCAGCAGCGCTCGCAGATCTCCCTTCAGGCATTCCCCATCCAGACGCTCGTCCGGCAGCTCACCATCACCCGCCAGTAGATCCAGCAGTTCCGTGTCCTCTCCGTCCCCCACCTTCGTCTCCAGGCTCACCGGCTGACGCGCACGGCACAGCAGGTCCTTCACCTCCTCCTCCGGCAGCTCCACCGCCTCCGCCAGCTCCGTCACCGTCGGCGTCCGCCCCAGCAGCTGGCTCAGCTCACGCTGGCCCTTCTTCAGCTTGTTCAGCGTCTCCGTGATGTGGATCGGCAGACGGATTGTCCGGCTCTTCTCCGCAATCGCCCGCGTGATCCCCTGACGGATCCACCAATACGCATACGTACTGAACTTGTAGCCACGGGTGGGGTCGAACTTCTCCACACCCCGCACCAACCCGATCGTTCCCTCCTGGATCAGGTCCAGCAGCTCCATATTCCGCTTGGTGTATTTCTTCGCCACGCTCACCACCAGCCGCAAGTTCGCCGCCACCATCCGCTCCTTCGCTCGACGGCCCGCCCGCAACCGCTTGCGCAGCACCTGCGGCGTCAAACCTGACGCCGCAGCCACCGCTTCCTCGCTCGGCGCCGTCCCGCCTGCACGCATCGTCAGCTCCTGCTCCAGCTCCTCGATCGCCACCAGCTCCTGCACCTGACGCCCCAGCGTGATCTCCTGCTCATGGGTCAGCAGTGGCACCCGGCCGATGTCCCGCAGGTAGCTGCGCACCAGGTCGGTGCTCACAACGGCATCAGCGGAGCCCGTACGTAAAACAGTGGAAGCGGCCGCGGGAGCAGCAGCAACTCCTGGGGCGCTTTGGGAAGCAACAGCAACGACCACGGCGGTATCCGTGAAGTGATGTAAAGCCTACCCTAAAGAAGTGTGAACGGACTCTCAGAAAAGCGGGTTGGGCTGGATCGGGGTCCTATCCGGCTCAGCTGGAGCGGGCCAGGAGCCAGCTCGCCGTCTGGAGATAGATAAAGACCCCGGCCACGTCCACGGCCGTGGTGATGAACGGTGCCGACATCAGGGCCGGATCCAGCTTGAGGCGGTTAAAGAGCAGAGGCAAAACCGCGCCGGCGGTAGCCGCCAGGGTGCTGATCGCCAGCAGGCTGACGGCCACGGCCACAGCCACCAGAGCGCTGCCTCCCAT
>JBIKUY010000261.1:0-3819 GCA_044347355.1 Prochlorococcaceae cyanobacterium
GAACTCGTGCCGCTGTTGGTGCTGGGCCTGGGGTTGGGCTGGCTGAGGCTCCGCACGGGTCGACTCGCGCCCTGTGTGCTGATGCATGCCCTGTGGAATGGCCTCACCTTCAGCAATCTCGTGCTTTTGGCCACCTGATGGCCAGCCCTGCCAAGGCAGTTGCCGATCTGAACGCAAAGCGTCCTCAACCCCTTGCTGGGAAGCGGGCTGAGTGGTTGACTTGCGGGGTTCGGATCTGAGTCCTTGGTTGCCGCGAACCCGCCCCGCCGGATCTCCCCCAAGGATGCCCTGGCGCTTGTGGGCCGGGGCGTTGCCCGGACAGCCCGTCCCCGCCCCCTGGCGCTGATCCAGGGTTCGCTCTCCAGCCGGAACGCAGCACGTCGCTCTCCCTTGCTGGCCAGTCTTCACAGGGTCGCTGATGGCACCCTGGCGGGGATCGGTTTTTGCATGCTCGCCCTCAGTGGCCTCACCTTGCATTGGCAGAACCACTGGGGCCAGAGCTTTCAGAAACTGGAATCGGCCCAGGTTCTGGAGCATCGCCTGCAGGAGTCGGCTGCTCTGCTGGAGCAGCATTACCTCTCCGCAGTGCGCAAACCCGGCTGGCTGGTGCCCACCAGCAGTGAAAAACTCATCTATCTCCCCCAGCCTGAGGCTCCCTCCACGAATGATGCCAAGGTTCTTCCCCTTGGTCTCAAACTCGCCGACCTGAAACTGGCGGATCTTAAGGTCGTCGATTTCAAATTCTCCGATCTCAATCCCTTGGCCCTGCAGCGGGACCATCTCCCAGTCGGCTACTGAGGCACGATGGCTCAGGCGCCTCCGCTTCGTTCCAGTTTGCGTGCTCCCACCCCTCGGCGTTCCAGGGTGGTGGCCATCCAGCCACTGCCTAAACACCGCCTGTTTGCGGTTTACCTCTTGCTCTGCCTTGGGCTAGGTGGTTTGGCCGTGCGGTTGGCCTGGTTGCAGGTGATCGATACCACCAATCTGCAATCTCGGGCCAGGGCGATTCAGACCCAGTCTCGGAAGCCTCTGGGCAAGCGACGCACCATCGTCGACCGCACCGGTCGATTGGTGGCCCTTGATGAAGAGCGCTTCACCCTCTGGGCTCACCCCCGCTACTTCAACTTTCCAGGCGATGACCCCCAGAAGGTGCGCAAGCCCGACGAGGTGGCGGCCCGCCTTTCCAATGTGCTGGCCGTGCCCCCCGACAGCCTCCTGCAGACCATGGCCGGCCGCCCAAGCGGGGTGAAGTTGCGCTCGGACATCGATCCTGAGACGGCCGCTCGAATTCGCCAGCTGGGCATCAGCGGCCTCGACCTGGAGGCCTACCCCCAGCGCATTTATCCCCAGGGTTCCCTGTTCGCCAATGTGGTTGGCTTCCTGAACCTGGAACGGGACCCGCAGGCGGGCCTGGAGCAGAGCCGCGATCGGGATCTGCAACGCCAGGAGTCGACCGTGACCATGCGCCGCGGGGCCGATGGGACGCCCCTGCCGGAGGGCTTGAGTGCCGGCGCCCTTTATGGAGACGATCTGCGCCTCCAGCTCACCCTGGATGCCCGCCTGCAGCAGGTTGCCCAGCAGGCCCTGGCCAACCAGGTGAAGAAGTGGAACGCCAAACGGGCTGCAGCCCTCGTGATGGATGTGCGCAACGGCGAGATGCTCGCCCTGGCCTCCTATCCCACCTACGACCCCAACCAGTTCTGGAAATCCGACCCCGGTTTGTTCAGGGAGTGGTCGGTTCAGGATCTCTATGAGCCTGGTTCCACCTTCAAGCCGATCAACCTGGCGATCGCCCTGCAGGAGAAGGCCATTGATCCCGGCGGCAAGGTGTATGACAGCGGTCAGCTGAGCATCGGTGGTTGGCCGATTTTCAATGCCAATCGACAGGGCAACGGCCTGATCGACTACCCCACCGTGTTGGAGGTGTCGAGCAACGTGGGCATGGTCAACGCCATGGCCAAGGTGAAGCGCGATCGCTTCTGGCATTGGCTGAACGCGATCGGCATCGATGCCAGGCCCGATACCGATTTGCCCGGTGCCGTGGCCGGCCAGCTCAAATCCCGCTCCCTGTTCACCGGCCATGCGATCGAGCCGGCCGTGGCCGCCTTCGGCCAGGGGTTCTCGCTCACCCCGCTGAAGTTGGCCCAGCTGCACGCGATGCTGGCCAACGGCGGTCGCCTGGTTAGCCCCCACATCACTCGCGGTTTGCGCTCCGGGGACGCCTTGGCTGGCACCCCCACGGCCGCGGGGCTGCAATTGCTGGATCCTGAGGTCACCCGCATGGTGATGGGTTGGATGGAGCAGACCGTGGCCCGCAGTGACAGCCTCGGGATCAAGGTGCCTGGGTACCGCATCGGCGGCAAGACCGGCACCGCCCAGAAGGCTGATCGCGGTGTGTACATCCCTGGAGCCTTGATCACCAGTTTCGTGGGCCACCTACCCATCGAAGATCCTCGCTACGTGGTGCTGGTGGTGGTGGACGAGCCCAAAGGTGGAAACACCTATGGCTCCACTGTGGCCGCCCCAGTGGCCCGCCAGATCATCGATGCCCTGCTGGTGCTGGAAAAGATCCCCCCCTCGAAGCCGGAAGAACTGGCCGCTCGTAAATCCTGATCCGCTCCCCGCTCCTGGTACTGGATCGATTGGGCGTGTTGCCATTCCCGCAAGCCCCTGTTGCCGGCGCCAGTGGCCTCGCTGATCCTGGCTAGCGTTGGCACAACCGGCACTCCAGCAGCCGTCACCCCAGGCAACCATGGCCAATCTGCTCGATCAACTCGCCGCGATGACCGTGGTGGTCGCCGATACCGGTGACATCGAGGCGATCCGCCAATTCACCCCTCGCGATGCCACCACCAACCCGTCGCTGATTTTGGCGGCTGCCCAGATTCCCGCCTACCAAGAGCTGATCGATCGCTCCCTGCGGGAGTCGAGGGCGGTGGTCGGTCCGGATGCCGGCGCCGATGCGGTGGTGCTGGAAGCCCTGGATGAAATTTGCGTGACCTTCGGAAAGGAGATTCTCAAAATTGTTCCCGGCCGGGTGTCCACGGAGGTCGATGCCCGCCTCAGTTACGACACGGAAGCCACCATCGCAAAGGCCCACAAACTGATTGGTCTGTACAACGAAGCCGGCATCAGCAACGACCGGGTGCTGATCAAGGTGGCCTCCACCTGGGAGGGGATCCGTGCCGCTGAACAACTGGAAAAGGAGGGCATTCATTGCAACCTCACCCTGCTGTTCTCCTTTGCCCAGGCCGTGGCCTGTGCTGAGGCTGGCGTGACCCTGATCTCTCCCTTTGTGGGACGGATCCTGGACTGGTATAAGAAATCAACTGGTCGCGAATCGTATCCCGGTGCTGAAGATCCTGGTGTGGTCTCCGTGACCCAGATTTTCAACTATTTCAAAACCTACGGTTATAAAACCGAGGTGATGGGAGCCAGCTTTCGCAACTCGGCTGAAATCATTGAGTTGGCTGGCTGCGATCTGCTCACCATCTCGCCTGCACTGCTGGACGAACTGCGCAGCACCGATGGCGAGCTTGAGCGCAAGCTCAACCCCTTCGATCCCGCTCCCACCGAGGCCCAGATCCACCTGGATGAGCCGTCGTTCCGCACCATGCTTGCGGACGACCCAATGGCCACCGAGAAGCTGGATGAGGGGATCCGCGGCTTCTGCAAGGCGATTGAAACCCTGGAGGCCCAGCTGGCCCATCGGCTGGCGGAACTGGAGGGTGGTGCGGCCTTCGGCCACGCCGTGCAGGAGATCTTCCTGCTCAATGATCTCGATGGCGATGGCTGCATCACCCGGGAGGAATGGCTGGG
>JBIKUY010000260.1:0-3819 GCA_044347355.1 Prochlorococcaceae cyanobacterium
TTGGAGTCAACCAGCTTGGAGCCCACCAACTGAGATCCCGCAGAGCTGGAGCCCACAGAGCTGGAGCCCACAGAGCTGGAGCCCACAGAGCTGGAGCCCATCGATGAGCGCGCCGATCACCGTCGCCCTCGCCAAGGGCGCCCTGCTCAAGGACAGCGTGCGGCGCTTCGGGGCGGCAGGCCTGGATTTCTCCCCGGTTCTCGATCCTGACAACCGCCTCTTGATGGTGCCCAGCGTGTGCGGTCGCGCTCGGGCCCTGCTCGTGCGCAATGCCGACGTGCCGGTGTATGTGGCCTATGGCCAGGCCCAGCTGGGGGTGGTCGGCTACGACGTGCTGCGCGAACACCAGCTTCCGGTGGCCCAGCTGCTGGATCTCGGGTTCGGCGGCTGCCGGATGAGCGTGGCCGTCAAGGCCAGCAGCCCCTACCGGCGCGCCGCCGACCTTCCCGCCCACTGCCGGATCGCTAGCAAGTTCACCCGCTGCGCCGAGGCCTATTTCGACTCCCTCGACCTGCCGGTGGAGCTGATCCATCTCGCGGGCTCCGTGGAACTCGGCCCGATCACCGGCATGAGCGAGGCGATCGTCGACCTGGTGGCCACCGGCCGCACCCTCGAGGAAAACGGCCTCATCGCCATCGAAGATTTGTTCCACTCCACTGCACGCCTGGTGGGCCATCCCCTCTCCCTGCGGCTCGACAACGGCGCCCTGCAAGCGATCGTCGATCGCCTGGCCGCCTGCGCCGTTCCGGCGGGCAGCCGCTGATGGCCAGGCTCGACCGCCAGCGGCTGCAGCGCCTGTTGCCCTACCTCGCCGAGGACCGGCGCCGCCTCCTGCTCAGCCTGGTGCTGCTGATCCCCCTGGCGGTTGCGGCCGCGATCCAGCCGCTGCTGGTGGGTCAGGCGATCGCCGTGCTGCGCGGTGAACCCACCCTGGTCTGGTTGCAGGCCCTGCCGGTGGGCCAGGCCCTTCGCCTGCTGGTGATCACCCTGCTGGCGGCCGTGCTGGTGCGGTTGGCCCTGCAGGGTCTGCAGAGCTACAACGTGCAGGCCGTGGGCCAGCGGCTCACCGCCCGCATCCGCGACGACCTGTTCGCCCATGCGATGGCGCTGTCGCTGCGCTTCCACGACCGCACGCCGGTGGGCAAGCTGCTCACCCGCCTCACCAGCGACGTGGATGCCCTGGCCGAGGTGTTTGGCAGCGGGGCCGTCGGGGTGCTGGCGGATCTGGTCACCCTGCTGGTGATCGCCATCACCATGCTCAGCATCGAGTGGCGCCTCGGCCTGCTGCTGCTCAGCGTCCAGGTGCCGGTGGTGTTTGGCATGCTCTGGCTGCAGCGGCGCTACCGCCGCGCCAACTACCGGGTGCGCGAGGAGCTCAGCCAGCTCAACGCCGACCTGCAGGAAAACCTGCAGGGGCTGGAGGTGGTGCAGATGTTCCGGCGCGAGGCGGTCAACAGCAGCCGCTTCGCCGTCACCACCGACCGCTACCGCCACGCCGTGACTGGCACGATCCTCTTCGACAGCGCCATCTCGGCGATGATCGAGTGGGTGGCGTTGATGGCCGTTGCTGCCGTGCTGGCCCTGGGCGGCACGATGGTCACGAGCGGCCTGCTCGGCCTGGGCACCCTCACCACCTTCATCCTGTTCTCCCAGCGGCTGTTCGACCCACTGCGCCAGCTGGCCGAACGCTTCACCCAGATCCAGGGCGGGCTCACGGCTGTCGAGCGGATCGGCGAACTGCTGGAGCAGAGCGTGGAGATCCGCGATCGGCCCGGCGCCCTCCCCCTTGCCACAACGTCGGCGCGTGTGGGGGCCGGCGAAGTCGTGTTCGAGAACGTGAGCTTTTCCTACCGCCCCGACGAGCCGATCCTCAGCGACCTCTCCTTCCGGATCAGCCCCGGTGAACATGTGGCCCTGGTGGGACCCACCGGTTCGGGCAAAACCACCGTGATCCGGCTGCTCTGCCGCCTCTACGAACCCCAGGCTGGCCGAATCCTGCTCGATGGCGTAGACATTCGCGACCTGCCCCAGGCCAGCCTGCGCCAGCAGCTGGGCGTGGTGCTGCAGGACACGTTCCTGTTCAGCGGGAGCGTGGCCGACAACCTGCGCCTCGATGTGGACATCCCCAGCGACCGGCTGCAGCAGCTGGTGACTGAGTTGGGCCTGGCACCCCTGCTCGCTCGGCTTCCCGATGGCCTGGCCACGGAGCTGCGCGAGCGGGGCGGCAACCTCTCCTCCGGCGAACGCCAGCTGCTGGCAGTGGCCCGGGTGGCGATGCGCGATCCCACCGTGCTGGTGATGGACGAAGCCACGGCCTTCATGGATCCCTCCACTGAGGCCACCCTGCAGCAGGACCTCGACCGGCTGCTGCTGCACCGCACAGCGATCGTGATCGCCCACCGCCTGGCCACGGTGGAGGCCGCCGATCGCATCCTGGTTCTGCGCCGGGGCCGACTGGTGGAGCAGGGCAACCACCGCCAGCTGCGCCAGGCCGGTGGCCTCTACGCCCGGCTGGCGGAATTGCAGGAGCGGGGGCTGGCGGCGCTCTGAGCGCGACAGGTGCCAACCAGGCACCCGCTCTCCAGCCACTCGCGCAGCACGGCTGCCAGCTGGACTGGCTGCTGGCGCATCGGCAGGTGTCCAACCCCCTCCAGCAGCCTCAGCTGGTGGTTGGGGGCGTAGCCGGCCAGGTGACGCACGTAGCGCGGCGCCATCACCGTGTCGCGGCTGCCGGCGATCCAGAGGCTGGGCACGGTGAGGGCGGCGGTGAGCTGGGGCAGCTGCTCCACGGCGCTGCGCCGCAAGCTGCAAGCCAGCAGGCCCCGGGCGGCGTGGCACTCAGCCAGCAACGGGCTGCGCAGCGGGTCGCTGCCGGGCAGGGCCAGCAGCCAGCGCGGCCGCCAACGGATGAAGGCCGCGCCGCCGCGTCGCACCTGCCGGAAGGCCCGGGGCTGATACACCCCGCCCCCAGCGGCGATCTGCACCAACCCCGCTAGCCGATCACCCAGGGTGCTGGCGGCATGGGTGGCGATGCTGCCGCCCAGGGAATGGCCGAGCAGCACCAGGGAGCGTTCGGGTGGGAGCCGCTCCAAGCATTGCTCGGCCACCCAGCGGCCATAGGCAGCCAGGCTGGGTTGCAGGCCTCTGGGGCGCTCCCGCAGGCCGAAGCCAGGCAGATCCGGCGCCCACACCTGCCAGTCGGGCGCAAGCTCCTGGATCAGCGGATCCCAGAGCCTGCCGGCCAGCAACCAGCCGTGCAGGGCCACGAGCAGTGGCCGCTGCTCGGCACCGGACGGGGCGTCGCCAGTCTGAGAAGTCATCAGGCAGGATCGTGGCATCTACCCACGCCCGGCCGCGTGTCATCCCCCGAGCTGCTGATCAATCTCTACGGGGAAGGCCACCGCCTCTGTCCTGTGGGGAACGGCCCTGTGGAGCTCGTGCTGAGCAGCGAGCGGGAAATCGACCTGGTGGAGCTGGAACAGCTCTGTGATGCGGTGGGCTGGAGCCGCAGGCCCCTGCGCCGGGTGCGCAAGGCGCTCGAACACAGCCTGCTGCGGGTGGGGGTGTGGCGCCATGACCCACGGCTGCCCAAGCTGGTGGGCTTCGCCCGCTGCACCGGCGACGGGGTGGTGGAGGCCACCGTCTGGGATGTGGCCGTGCACCCCCACTACCAGGGGGCCGGGCTGGGCAAGGCGCTGATGGCCTACGTGCTCGACCAGCTGCGGCTGATGGAGGTGGAGCGGGTGAGCCTGTTCGCCGACCCCGGCGTGGTGGGCTTCTACGCCGGCCAGGGCTGGGACCTGGAGCCCGGCCAGCGCC
>JBIKUY010000249.1:0-3929 GCA_044347355.1 Prochlorococcaceae cyanobacterium
TCGTGCTGCACCGTTTGGGCCAGGTTGCGCCAGAGCAGCCCGTAGAGGTACTCGAACAGCGACTCGGCGCTCCAGATCACAAAGGAGAGCACCGCCAGCACCGCCAGCTGGGTGGGCACCGTGCTGAAGCCGAAGCGGGCCAGCCAGGCGGTGTCCTGTTGCACCACCACATCCACCGCCAAGCCGATCAGCACCGGAGGGGCCAGATCGAACAGCTTGTTGAGCACCGAGCAGACCGTGGCCAGCCACACCTGGCGCCTGTGGGGCCTCAGGGTGCGGATCAGGCGCCGCAGGGCGGGGCTGGACTCAACCGGGGAAACCATGGGCAGGCGCTGCCGGTGCGACGGATGGCGAGGGGTGAAGCTTGGTGCAGATGGGCGCTCCCATGACAAGGCCCCCGGGACTGGGTCCCGAGGGCCTGGGCGTGGGCTCTGCTGGGCGGTTCAGCTGAGGTTCATCATCACCAGCGGTTGCCGCCGCCACCACCGCCGTAGCCGCCACCGCCGCCACCGCCGCCACCGCCGTAGCCACCGCCGCGGTTGCCGCCGCCGCGATTGCCGCCGCCCCCACCGCCACCGCCTTCGCGGGGGGTGGCCTTGTTGACACGGATCATGCGACCCATCCACTCCACATCTTGGAGGTCGTCGATGGCCTTTTGCTCAGCGGCATCGTCGCTGAGTTCCACGAAGGCGAAACCGCGTTTGCGGCCGGTTTCACGGTCGAGGGGGAGGCTGCACTGGCGGACTTCGCCGTACTGCCCGAAGAGATCAAGCAGGTCCTCGCGCTCGGCCTGGAACGAGAGGTTGCCAACGTAGATGGTCATTAATGGAGCAAAACCTGGAACGGTGCACCTGGATAAAAGGGTGCGTCTTCGATTCGTCTGATGCCGGGGTTCCTAGGGGTTGCCAATTGGACCGGAATTGCCAGATAGGCCTGGCAGTTGGACCTGAGCGAGCCGAAGGGAGCCTGAACGCCTTTGGAATCAACCTCCACCTTAGGACCCCGGGGGGAGCAGGTATGGAGAAACATGAAGCAGTTCTGAAGAGACCCTTTAGCTCAGGCCCGGGGCCCCAGTACTGTCTCATTGTCAGCAAACCCTGATCCATCGCTGCACCGTGATGACGGCCCCTGTCCCCTGGAGCCTCGCCTGGAGCGAGGATGGCGAACTGGCTTCACAGGATCGCTTCGACCTGTTGCAGACCCTCGTGCGCTCTGAAAGCCTTGACGTGCAGGGTTCTCTGGTGGCTGCTGTGGAATCCCTCAGTCTGCTGGAGGTGAGCTCGATCGCCCTGGGCGACGTGACCGGTCTGTGCGCTTGAAGCGATCCCCAGAGCGATGGCCCGTGGGCAGCTGCTCACAGAAAGCCAACTGAATCCTGTTGGTGTGTCGGCGAAGGCCCCCCGGTTGGGGGGCCGATGCGCCCGATCTCAGTCGTTGTGACGGCTGATCTGCAGGGGCTTGTTCAGTACCCGCAGCTGACGCAGGCTCTGAAACACCTCGTCCGGCATGCCCTTGGGCAGATCCAGCACGCTGTGGGTGTCGAAGATCTGAATCCGGCCAATCGCCCGACCGTTGAGACCGGTCTCGTTGGCGATCGCCCCCACCAGGTTGCCCGGCTTGATCCGGTCACGCCAGCCCAGCTCCACCCGGAAACGCTCCATGTCGTCCTCTGGTTCGCCGATGGGGCGCTCCGGCCGGCCGCCAATACGGCGACGAGGCTCCCTGTCGCGCTGGTCCCGGTCGCGTCCCTCGCGGCTGGGGCCGTTGGTCCGCACCTGGGTGAAGTCGTCGTTGCCCTGTAGCAGCAGGGGCTTGCCGGCCAGGCTGAGTTCTAGGGCGGCCAGGGCCAGATTGTCTGGGCTGCAGCCCTGTTCTTGCGCCACCCGTTGGAGGATCTCACTGAGCAAAGCCCGCTCCTCGGCGCTGCAGCCGCTCTGCTGATGGGCGCCGGTGAGCCGCTGGCGCAACCGGTCGAGCCGATGCTGGTTGATGGTGGCATTGCTAGGCACGTCCATCGGCTCAATGGGCTTGCCCACCGCCCGCTCCAGCCCGCCCAGGAAACGGCGTTCACGCGGGGTGAGGAACAGAATCGCTTCGCCGCTTCGGCCGGCCCGGCCGGTGCGGCCGATGCGGTGTACGTAGGCCTCGCTGTCGAAGGGGATGTCGTAGTTGATCACCAGGCCGATGCGATCCACATCCAGGCCGCGGGCGGCTACATCGGTGGCCACAAGCACGTCCACCTGGCCGCTCTTGAGGCGCTCGATCGTGCGCTCCCGCTGCACCTGGGGCACGTCGCCATTAAGCACGGCCACGTCGTAACCGTGAGCTTCCAGGGATTCCGCCACGGTGAGGGTGATCGCCTTGGTGCGGGCAAAGATGATCACCCCTTCGCCACCTTCGCTCTCCAGCACCCGCTCCAGGGCGGGCAGCTTGTGGGGGCCCTGCACCACCAGGTAGCGCTGGCGGATGCGGCCTGCGTCGGCAGCCTTGGTGCGGATCGTGATCTCCGCAGGGCTGCTCAGGTACTGCTGAGAGATGCGCCGAATCTCGGCAGGCATGGTGGCTGAGAACAGCACCACCTGACGCTGTTCAGGCAGCTGGCCGAGGACCCACTCCACGTCGTCAATGAAGCCCATGCGCAGCATCTCGTCGGCCTCATCGAGCACCAGGGTGCGCAATTCGGAGAGGTCGAGGGTTCCCTGGCGCATGTGGTCCATCACCCGACCTGGGGTGCCCACGACGATCTGGGCACCGCGCTTGAGCTGGTGGATTTGGTCGCGGAAGTCGGCTCCGCCGTACACCGCCACGGTGCGGACAGCGGGCAGTTGGGCGGCATAGCTATTGAAAGCGGCGGCCACCTGCAGTGCCAGTTCGCGGGTGGGTGCGAGCACCAGGACCTGGGGCTTGCGCTGGTTGGGATCGATGCGGGCGAGCATCGGCAGGGCAAACGCCGCCGTCTTGCCAGTGCCCGTCTGGGCCTGGCCCACCAGGTCGCGGCCGAGCAGCAGCTCGGGGATGGCGGCCTGCTGGATCGGCGAGGGCTCGCTGTAGCCGATGGTATCCAGGGCGGCTAGCACCTCGGGCGCGAAGCCGAAGCGGGCAAAGCCGCTGCCCTGGCTGCCGTGGTCAGGGGTCTGGCTGGCGGCCTCGCTTGCCAATGGGTTATCGCCGCTGGTCAGGTTGGTCAAGGATGTCAAAAAAGGATCTCGCGGATGTCCTTGGGCCGAACTGGGGCTGGGCCCTGCGAACAGGTCAGTCCTTTACGCGGGCCCGGCAGGATCCCAGTGGTGCTTTGAGGCGGCTCAGCCGTCTCTGACCATCGACGCGGACCACAGATGGGCCGCGACTCCTCTCCAACGCGGATTGCACATATGCGTCGGTGGGGTTGCGGATCGGGTCCGGCCCCGTGGTGATGCCGTTGTGCTTTGTCCTTGTCTGCCTTGCCCTTGAAAAAGGGTCCCTTAAAAAAGGGCGTAGGAAAACTTTAACAGCAACCGCTCAGCTGTCACGAATCCGGGCTTCTTCCACCGTGGCTGCGGTCGCCGTGGCTGGATCCATGGAGGCAGCACCGAGATCGCGAAGTGCAACCGGGTTTGTCCTCACCTGATTGGCGTCAACCTGCTCGTCCAAGAGCCGTCCGAAGTCGTCGGCCAGCCGCTCGATGTCGTCTTCGCACAGGTGCTCACCGCGCTGTACCTCCACGATCAGCAGATCGGCGCTGCCGGCGCTGGCCCGATGCACGGCGCCCAGAGGGATCACCAGGCTGGTGCCGGGGCCTGCCTGCCGCTGTTCGCCGCCGCACTCCAGCAGGCCATCGCCACCCACCACCAGCCAGTGCTCACTGCGCCAACCGTGGCGTTGCAGGCTGATGCGCCGGCCGGCGTGGATGCACAGTCGCTTCACGAGATAGCCATCGCCCACTGCCAGGG
>JBIKUY010000042.1:0-10410 GCA_044347355.1 Prochlorococcaceae cyanobacterium
GGTCTCGAACCAGCCCCAGGGTCTCTCCTGGCGAGGACATTCGATGATGGATCGGAACGTCGCGGGGTGCACGCAGAGCTCAGCCGGGGGTGATCAACCAGGCCTGGTGCCGGGCCCGGCTAAGGCCGGTATAGAGCAGCCGGGCGTCCCAGTCACGCCCCGGCGGTAGCAGCAGCCACACCGTGCAGTACTGGCTCCCCTGCGCCTTGTGCACCGTGAGCGCCAGGGCAGGCTCCGCCTGGCCCAGCAGGGCTGGATGCACCAGCCGGCCACCGGCAAACAGCACCCGCCGCTCGCCACCACTGCCCACCAGCACTCCCACATCGCCATTGGCCAGTCCCTGAGCGGGCAGGTTGCGCCCGTTGAGCACAGGCGTGCCCAGCGGCCAGCGGCTGATGGGCCGCGCGCCCGCCTCCCCCAGCAAGTGGCGGTGCAGGCCCTCCACTCCCCAACGGCCCTGGCGCACGGGGGTGAGCAACACGCAGCGCTCGAGTTCGCGCTCCAGTGCGTCCAGCCCTGCCTGCAGCTCGGGGTACGCGGCCCGTGCGGGCTGATCGCTAGCGGAGTCGTGGAGCCAGGCATCGGGCAGGTTTGCGGCCAGGACCGCCAGGCGCCGCTGGTGTTCCTCCAGGGCGGCGACTGCCGCCGCCGGAGGCTGGTGGGCCGGAGCTCGAAGCCAGCGCAGATTGGCCTCCGCCGGCAGGGCGTTCAGCTGGGGTTCGAGGGCGGCCAGGTTGATCGCACCGGCTCCGCGAATCTGGCCGGCCAGTGCTGCGATGGCACCCGCGTTGCGGTAGGTGGTGGTCAGGGTCACGGCCGCCGGGCCGAGCTGCTTCAGGCGGTCGGGCCGGCTGAGCTCCTGCAGTACCGGGCCCGGCCCCACTGGCGGCAGTTGGGCCGGATCGCCCACCAGCACCAGTCGGCAGCTGGCGGGCAGGGCCTCCAGTAGGGCTGCCATCAGCGGCAGATCCACCATCGATACCTCATCCACCACCAGCAGGTCGAGCTCCAGGGGGCGCCGGTGGTTGCGGCCGAAGTGCTCGCCGCTGCTCTCCAGCAGCCGGTGCAGAGTGGAGCATGGTGCCGCCAGAACGGCATCGGCCAGCGGTTCCGGCAGGCTGCGGCAGCCCTGCTCCAGGGCCTGACGCAGCCGCGCCGCCGCCTTGCCGGTGGGAGCTGACAGCTGCAGCCGCAGCTGGGGTTGACGCCGCAGCTGGGCCGCCAGCAGCTGCACCACGGTGCTGGTCTTGCCTGTGCCGGGTCCGCCGCTGAGCAGCAGCAGCCCATGGCGCAGGGCGGCCAGCACTGCCCGTTGCTGCTGGGGGTCGAGACCTGCGGCGGCGGCCTCCTTCCGGGCCGCTGCCACCGTCTTGGGCTCGGGAGGTGTTGTGAGCTCTGCCTGGGCCCGCGCCACCAGGGCGTCGAGGGTGTGCTCCAGCTGCTGGTGCCAGCGGCGCCAACGCAGCCGTTCACCCACCAGCACCAAGGGTGCTTCCGGGGCCGCCTCCAGTGCTGGGGCCATCGCCACCAGGGAGCAGCCCTCCAGCGCCTGGCGGTAGGCCGCGGGCCAGCGACCAGGGTCGAGACCCTTGGGCATTTCAGCGCTGAAGTTGAGCTCCAGGGCGCCGCTCTCCAGGGCCAGGCCGAGGGCGCCGACCAGAGCCGTGGCAGGGCCTCGCGCAGTGCCCTGGCCAATACACCGGGCCAGGGGGCAGTGCTGGCGGCGGCCCTTGTTTCGCCCGTCACAGCTCTGGTGCCCTCTGGAGGAGTTGCGCTCATTGCTCCCCCTCCCGCAGCAGGCCATCGAGTGCCATCAGGCGGCCCAGCGGCGGTTGCTCCACCAGCATCCCCGCCACGGGATGGCCGGCTCTGGCCTGGGCCAGGGCGGTGGCGGTGGGGCCGGGCAGCCCCCGCAGGAACACATAGGCGTAGCCACCGAGGTGGCGCTCGGGGCTGTAGCCGGGCAGGCGCCAGCGCAGGTAGCGGTGCAGGGCTATCAGATAAAGGTGGGCCTGCAGGGGGTAGTGGCTGGCCGCCATCAGCTCGGCCATCGCCGCTTGCCCGTAGTGCAGGGGGCCGCAGGCGATGGCGCTGCCGGCAGCGTCCCGTTCCCCCAGCCAGTTGCTTTTCCAGTCGAGCACCCACCAGCGCTCCCCCTGGCTGAACACCAGGTCGATTGAGCCGGTGAGAAAGCCGCGGCTGGCGATGGTCAGGGCTTCCAGCCGGCTGGCATAGGCCGGACCGAACAGGCCGCCGGGGTGCTGGCGGAAGCAGCGGGCCAGGCCACTGCTTCGCAGCCTGGGAGGGTTCTGGCCCGCCACGCCCGCTCCAGCCTGCACACCCGCCGGGGATTCCGGACGGGACACCGCCAGGGGCAGGTCGAAGTTCATCTCATTGAGCCAGCTGCCCGGCTCCAGAGCAGCCAAGGTGAAGCTGCCCAGGGCCCCGCCGAAGGGGGTGAGACGCAGTCGCTCCAGTCCCTCACTGAGGGGCTCCGCCAGGTCGCTGGCCAAGCCGGCCCGCGGCAATTCCTGGTCGATCAGCGCCCGGGGCTCGGTCCTCAGCAGGCTCTGGCTGTAGTCGAGGCGCTCGAGGATGCGGTGCAGGGCCTCGCCGGGGCCGGTGCCCCGCGGGAATTGGGCCAGGGGACCCTGGCGCTCGGACTGGCCTAGGGGATCGGGTTGGATTGGCGCTTGGGTTTGGGCTGTCGGGGCGTTGATCGGTAGGTCGGCCGCCGTGTCGCTGGTGTCGCGGCCCTCCTCCCGGGCCGCCGGGGCCATCCCACCGCCGCTGTGCACCCAGCTGGAATAGCTGCTGCGCCCCCAGCTGGTGTCCAGGCGGTGCCGGGGCAGGGCGCCGGCCTGAAGTTCTCCCTGGGGGGCTGGCTGTCGCCAAAGCTCGCCTGCCGCCGGCAGGGCGGCTGGATCCAGATGCTGCATGGGCAGGTCCGCAGGTTGCCGCAGCCCCGCCCCTTCGAGCAGCCAGGGGGCGAGGGGGTTGGCGCTGTGGCGCTCGTCCTGCCGCCAGCCCAGCACCAGCAGTTGGCGGGCCCGCGTCACGGCCACGTAGGCCAGGCGCTCCGCTTCCTGCTCGGCCGCCGCCAGGTCGGCCTGGGCGGCCCGTCGGCCGCTGCCCCAGTGGGGAGAGCGGTGCAGATCCAGTCGCGGCGCCTTGGCCCCCGGGGGCAGCCAGCGGCGTCCCAGTTCACCGGCCTTGCTGGTGGGGGCAGCCGGCGCGCGCCATAGGTAGGGACAGATCACCACCGGGTACTCCAGCCCCTTGCTGCGGTGCACCGTCACCACGGCGATCGCCGCATCGGCGGCGGTGCTGTTCAGTTGCTGGTCCTCGGGTACGCGCCGGTCCGGTTCCAGGCGGATGCGGCGCAGCCAGTCGGCGGCCGCGGCGGCCCCCACGCCCACTCGGTGCATCTGGTCCTGTACCAGCTCGGCGGCCTGTTGCAGGTCGGCCAGCAGCCGCCCCCCCAACGACAACCTTGCCAGTCCCTCGGTGCTGAGCAGCTCCCCCAGACAGGCCAGCAGCCCCGCCTGCTCCAGCCGTTGGGCCAGCTGCGCCAGCCGATCGGCTAGCCGCTCCCAGTCGGTGGCGGCTGCGGTGGTCAGGCGGGCTGCGTCCCAGCCCAGCAGCGGTGAGGCCGCCAGCAGTCGCTGGCGACCGGGGTGGCCCGGGTCGGCGAGGGCGTCGAGCAGGCGTTGCAGGGCGGTGGCCGCCTCGCTGGCGAACACATCCCCCCGGCTCACCAGCCTGCTGGGCAGACCCCGCTGCTCAAGGGCATGGCGCAGCAGTTCGGCCTGGCGGTGGGTGCTCACCAGCAGGCAGAGGTCGGCCGGGCTGAGCGGGCCGTGGCGCGGCTCCCTCAGCAGTTGCAGGCAGAGGGCCGCCACCTGGCCCGGCAGCTGCTCCTCGTTCTCGAGGGGCAACAGCTGTAGGGGTGATCCGCCCGGCTCCAGGGGCAGCTCGCCGGTGCTGGAGCGGGCCAACACCGGCGGCACCAGCAGATTGGAGCGCACCAGCCCCGGGGCCATCAGGGCATTCAGCGGTGCCACCAGTGCCGCCGAGGAGCGGCGGTTCTCGCGCAGGCCGTAGCGCCTGTCGGCCCGCTCGCGGGCCTGGCGGTAGGTGGCCAGTTCGCCGCCGCGGAAGCGGTAGATCGCCTGCTTGGGATCGCCCACCATGACCAGTAGGTGCTGGCTGGGGCTGCCGGTGGGCGCCACGAAGGCCCGCTCCAGAATCCGCCATTGGATCGGATCGGTGTCCTGGAATTCATCGATCAGGGCCACGCCGTAGCGGCGAGTCACCGTATCCAGCAAGCCCAGGCGCTCGTCGCCACCGCCCAGAGGGTCGAGGGCGGCTAGCAGGCCGCCGAAGCCCAGCCGGCCGCTCGCCGCCCGCCGCCGTGTCAATTCAGCCCGGCCGTGGTGCAGGGCATGGCTAAGAACCAGTTCGGCTGGGCCGTCCACCAGGGCGGCGATGGCCTCCAGCAGGGGCCGCTCCGGCAGGGATGCCGGGCTGGCTAACGCCGGCTCGCCGAAGGCCTTGACCGCCATCTTGGTGAATGGCGCCGGGTGGAAGTAGTCCTGGAGCAGCGACTGGTCGAGCAGCTCGTCGTAATCCGGGCTGCGTCCCCCCTGCTCCAGGGCCGCCATCCAGCTGTCGATGTCCCCCGTCCGGTTGCGCTTGGGCCGGGGTGCGTAGGGCTTGGGGTCGCCTCCTCCGCGGCTGCGCACATCGGCGGCGGTCTGGCAGAACGCCTGCTCGAGGGCCTCGCCCCGCTCTTGCCAGGCCGCGGAGAACTGCTTCCAGCGCCGTTCCAGCCACTCCGGCAGGTGCTCCGGCAGGGGCGCCGCGCTCTGCCAGTCCGGCGGCAGGGGGTCGAGCTCGAGGGCCGGATCGCCGTCGAGCCGCAGCAGCATTCGCTCCAGCAGTTCCGGCGTGATGCCCTGGCGCTGCAGGCCTGCCAGAAGCCCCGCCGGCAGGCTGAGCACCTGTTGCAGCCAGTAGTCGTGGATCACCTGGGCGGCCTGCTCACCGCCGTCGCGCTCCAGCTCCAGGGCCGGCCCCTGGCCAGCCTCCAGGGCCTGGCGCTGCAGGGTGCGGCGGCAAAAGCCGTGGATCGTGGTGATGTCGGCGCGGTCGAGCGCCTCCAGGGCCAGCAGCAGCTGGCCGCGCAGCCGTTGTCGGGCGGCGGGATCGCTGGGCTGGGCCTCCATCCAGGCCGCCAGCACGGCGTCGCTGGCAGCCGGCGGATCGCTGCTGGGATCTCTGGATGACTCCAGCAGCGCCAGGGCCTGCTGCAGCCGGCGGGCGATGCGGTCGCGCAGTTCGGCTGCCGCCGCGTCGGTGAAGGTCACCACCAGCAGGCGCTCCAGGGGCAGGGGATCGCCGGGGCGGGTGACCAGCCGCAGCACCAGGTGGGCCAGGGCGAAGGTCTTGCCCGTGCCGGCGCTGGCCTCCAGCAGCAGCACGCCGGGCTTCAGTGGCACGGTGTTGGCGTCGAAGTCAGCCAGCTGCTCACTCGCCTGGGGGGCGCTCATCGCTTGCGGCCCCCGTGCTTCACCTCGCTGTGCTGGGTCAGCAGCGGCTCCAGCAGTTCTAAGGCGGCCTCGCAGAAGCGGCGATCAACCAGTTCGCGGCTGGTGGTGCCCCTGCCGAAACAGAGGGCCATCACCGCGTCGTCCCGCTCGGCGCTGGCCAAGTAGTCGCCTTCCCAGGCCTTGCGGGCAGCAGGGAAACCAGTGCCTGGCTTGCGCTGCTCGGCGCTGGCCCAGGCCCAGCCACTGAATGGCGGCACAGGCCAGCACTGGTGGCGATGGCGCTCCCGCAAGGCCAGCAGCCGCTCCAGCTGGGCCAAGGCCTGCTCAGCCGCCAGGGGCTCCAGCCGCTCCAACACCCTGAAACTGTCCTGGTCCCGGCCGACCAGCAGGGCTGCCGAGGGCGTCTGGCCGGCGGCGGCAGCCAGCAGCAAACCCAACCAGAGCTCTAGCCGCTGGGCCGGCCTTGGCCGCGCGGTGTGGGCCAAGACCAGTTGGCCGCCGCGCCAGGTCAGCGCGGCCTCAAGGCCGACTGCGGCGGCAGTCCGGCTCTGCTCCTCCCCCAGTCCGTCCAGCACCGACTGCAGGGAACACCAGCGCTGCTTGAGCTGGCGGGCCTCCAGCTCACCGGCAGCTCCCGTGGGCAGTAGCCCGCGACCGCGTTGGTTCCTCAGCCAGTCGGGATCAGCCCGACGATCCAAATCCGGCCGTTCCTGGCCCGAGCGCTCCAGCTCTTCCCGCAACAGTTGGCTGCGCTGACGCTCCTCCAGGCTGAGCGACTCCCGGTCGAACACCTGCTGACCCCATTCCCGGGGACGCAAGCCCAGGCTATCCAGCCACGCTTGCTGCGGGGCCTGCAGCCAGGCCAACAGGTCGGCATGGCTGGCCTGGACGGCGGGCGCGTTGGATGGTGCTGCAGGCGTGGCGGTGGCCAGGGGCCTGGGCGGCTGGGGCCGCTGCCCTTCCAGCAGCTGCCGGGCTTGGAGCAGGCGCCGATCGCTGCTGATCGGCGGCAGGTTGCCCACGGCAATGAAGTTGCGCCGCTCCAGGGGATTCGCGGCAGGCTCCAGCAGCAGCTGGGCCATGGCCGCCCCGCCCAGCTCCTGTTCCAGCAGCGCCAGCCACTGACGCACGGGCGTGCAAGGCATCAGGGTCTCGCCGCTGCGGTTGTCCCGGCAGCTCCAGGTGATCAGCAGGTGCTGGCGGGCCGAAAGCAGGCTCTCCAGCAGCACGTAGCGGTCCTGGTCGGCCGGGTTGGGATCCCCCAGTTGGCGGCCCTGCTCCATCAGGTGAAACCCCGGCCGCTGCCCCTGGCGTGGGAAGGCGCCGCCATCGAGGCCCATCAGCACAATCACCCGGTGGGGAATGGCGCGCATCGGCTCGAGACCACTGATCGTGAGGGCGCCGGAACGGTGGCCGAATCGGCCGCTGTCGGCACTGAGACGCTCCGCCAGCACCTCCGCCACCACCGGAGCCGGTAGCTCCAGAGGGCTGGCTCCGGCCGCAGCCAGCCAGTCGGCGAGCGCGGCCTGGATCGGCGGCAGCTCCCAGCTCCACTCGCCGCCATCGCCGAACAGCGAGTTCAGCAGCGACCGCAGCAGCTCGCCCCAACTCTGCGGCGTGCGCGGCTGCTCCAGCTGCTGCAGAGCCTGGCGCAGGCCCAGCAGCAGGGCCAGCCAGCGGGTCTGCTGCTCCAGGTTTACCCCCACAGCCAGCGGGGCGGTGTCGCCCGGAGCCAGCCCGGGCTGCTCCGGCAGCACCAGCCCCAGCAGCAGCCGGTCGATCGCCCAGGCCAGGCTGTGGCTTGGATCGCCGCCGCGGGCCCGGCCATCGAGCCCCCAGCGGAATCCCGCCCGCTGCAGCAGCGCGGTGATCGCGCCGGCTTCGGCGGGGTCGATGCCATGGCGTTGGAGTAGCGGCGGGCAGGCCAGCAGGGCTTCCAGGGCCGAGGCGGTGAGTCGTTCACCGCCTAGGGCCAGCAGGGCCAGCACTCCTTGGGCGATGCCCGGATCGCTCTGCTGGCTGCGGTCGGTGAGCCGCCAGGGCAGTGGCACGCCGGTGGCGCCGCTGTCGCCGAACACCGCCGCTACCAGCGGCGCGAAAGCCTCCACCTCCGGTGTCATCACCAGCACATCCCGCGGCGCCAGGGTCGGGTCGGCGGCCATCAGCTGCAGCACCCGGTCGCGCACCACCTGCACCTGGCGCAGCCGGCCTGGGCATGCCAGGAATTCCAGCGAGTGATCGCCAGGCAGCAACGCCAGGGCTGGCCGTTGAAGGGGATCCACCAGCTGCTCCTGCAGTTGCTCCAGCAGGGTGGGGTTGCGGCCGGTCAGCTCCACGGCGGTGGCCGCCCCCAGGAACAGATCCCGTTCCTCCACCTGGGCCAACTGGGTGGCTCCGGTGCCCTCCAGTAGCTGCTGGAATTCGGCGCCGAGCCTGCCGAAGCGGGCTTCCAGCCGCGGCACTGCCAGCAGCCAGTCTTCCCCCAGAGGCGTGCTGGCTCCCTGGTCGCGGCGGCGCCAGAGTTCACGGCATGGGGTGAGCAGGTAGAGCTCCACCTCCACAGTGGTCGCGAGGGCCTGGAGCAGCTCCACCTGCAGTGGCGCCATGCTGCTCAGGCCAAATAGGCGCAAGGGATTGGGGAGGGGCTCGGCCAGAGCCCGGCGCTGGCGGTTGCCGGGCTTGGCGCTGGCTTGTTGCAGCTGCTCGATGGCCTGGCGCACCCGCAGGCCGAAGGGTGGCGTAGCCAGCCGCTCGGCCAGTTGGCGCAACAGCAGGGGCTGCCAGTGCTGCTCGGCGGGCAGGGGCCGGCCATCGGCGCCGAGGGGCCGGCCATCCAACCAGGCTGCCAGCATCTCCGGCCGGTAGAGGGTGTAGTCGTCGAAGGCGTCGGCGATGGCCCGGCCCAGCTGCCACAGGCAGCGGTCGAGCCGCTTTCCGCCGCTGGCTGGCCCCATCTGGCGCTGGGCCAGCCAGCGGCGCAGCGGCGCCGCCTCCGGCCGCTCCACCAGGGCCGGCAACAGATCCAGCAGGGGCCACACCAGCTCGCGGGCTCGCCAGGGATCGGCCATGCCGTTGCTGGGTGGCTCTTCGCCATGCGCCAGTAGCTGGTCCACCAGCCGGCGCATCAGGCTGCCGGGAAAGGGACAGCGCAGGTTGGCGGCGATGCCATCGGCGAAGGGCGACTCGGGGTCCCCCAGTCCCAGGGCCAGCTGTTCCCCCAGCCAGCGGCTGGTGGGCCAGGTGTTCACCACCACCTGCAGCTGCTCGAATACCCCCGGCGGGTTGAGGCGCAGCTGGTTCGCCAGCAGCTCGGCCAGGAGTTCGATCCGGTTGCTGCGGAAGACAGTGAGCAAGGGCCGGGCCCCCGGGTCAGACCGCGCTGGTGGAGAGGGCCTGGCGCTGGGCGGCCGCCGCCGCCAGGGGCTGGCGGGCCCCCGGCACCTGCACGATGGCGCCGGTTTCCGGGCAGTAGGCGCTGAGCTCGCCGCCATAGCAGGCGCCGGTGTCGATCAGCACGATCCAGCCCTGGCGGCGCACGCTGTGGCCCGGGGTGTGGGCCACCACCACCTCACCGAAGCGGCCGTCGTAGGCGTGCCAGAAGGGCTGGCGGATGCGCAGGTCGGGTTGCCAGGTGTGGGGATCGAGGCCTGCGTGGGTGGCGATCCAGCCGCGGCCTGTGTACAAACTGGGTAGTTCTTCGAGGCGCTGCTGCCAGCGGCGACAGGTGCGGTCCCCCAGTTGTCGGTAGGTGTCGCAGCCTGCCAGGGCCCGCTGGGTTTGGCGGTCGTCGCGGTTCAGTGCGGCCACGAGATCCGCCTCGTGGTTGCCCTGCAACCAAACCCCCCGGCCGCTGCGCACCTGGCTCCACACCAGCTCCAGGGTTTCCAGGATCTGGGGGCCGCGGTTGATCACGTCGCCGTTGAAGATCAGCCGATCGTCTGCAGGCAACATCCGCAGAAGGCGGCGCAGGGCCTCCGCACATCCGTGAACGTCCCCGATGACCCAATGACGGGCGGGACGGATTGGGGACGTCATCGGATTGGCGCGATGGAACCAGTTTGACCTGTTGTGTGTCGCTTGTCACCTTCCCCAGCGTTGGTACGGTCAGGCCAGCGCGTGGCCGGGGAGCCCATGGACTTGAAGAGCCTGCCGGTGAGTCAGCGGGTGAACGCCCTGGTGAAGGCCCTCAACGGTGCCCAGCGCACCAATGAGGCCCTGGCGCGCTGCAGCAACGGCGAGGAGATGTTGGATGTGCTTCTGGAGGCCTCCGCAAAGCTCGGCCTGGGTCTCACCCGCGAGCAGCTGGCCAACACGCCGCCGATCCGCGACTGGGTGTGGTGGAAGAACAAGGAGGCGGTGTTCACCATCGGTGACAACAAGCCCCGGTATCAGCAGGATGGTGGCCAGGGTCGGCAGAAGCCGCCGGAGTCTGAGGGGGGCCGACGCAAGTTTCTGGGGCTGTTCTGAACCCAGCTTCCGAGCTCAGGGTGGTAACCCCTCCTGAGTCAGTCGGCACTGGCCAGGGGATCGCTGATCGCGGCGCTGGGGGCCTCAAAACTGCCGGTGGCCACAAACTCCAGTCGCAACTTCAGAAAAGTGATGAACTTGGCGTCGGTGGAGATCACCGCCGCCGCCGGCCGCGGCACAGCCGTCAGTTGGGCAGCTAGGTCCGGGGCATCCAGAAATGCCGGGCGGCGCACCAGCCAGAAGTCGATCTCCTTGCCGGTTTCGCCGTAATTGCGAACCCGCTCGCGCAGGACCTCTTCGAGGGGTTCCTCCTCACAGAGGAAGCGCTCGCTGGCTGCCACGAAGTGGTAGGTGGTCATGGGCGGGGGCTGCCGAACAGGAGGTCGCGGCG
>JBIKUY010000425.1:0-3804 GCA_044347355.1 Prochlorococcaceae cyanobacterium
CGGGAAACGAACTGAGCGACTGCACCACGTTCCGCACCACGTACAGCAGGCCCGCCAGCTGCGCGGCCCGCATCGGCTCGTGGTGAGCGGTCAGCAACTGCGTGGCAGCCATAATCAGCAGGCTGTGCGAAAAGTCTCCACAGCCAAAGCATCCGACCGCTCGCAGGTAGTGGCGGAAGCGGGGGGACAGCCCCCGCAGCGAGGTCAGCAGCCGGAGGGCGGGGTTGGGTGTACTGGCCGGGTCGTGCACCAGCAATCCGAACGCCGCCACCGCCAGCAGACCGGGAATGACACTCAACCCGAGCACCAGGCGAAACGGGCCGGCAGCATCCCGCCAGGCAATCGCCTGCGACCAACCGAGCAGCCAGACCCCCAGCAATGGGCCGAAGATCGCCCCCAAGGTGTCCATCGCGCGATGAAAGCCAAACGCCCGCCCGCGGGTCTCGGGGCGGATGGACTGAATGACGATCGCATCACGCAGCGGTCCCCGCAGCCCCTTCCCAAACCAAGAGACCATCCGGCCCAGCAACAGCAGGGGCCAGCCCCCAGCCAGCGCGATCAGCACCTGGCCGAGCGGGGTCAGCAGGTAGCCGCAGAGCACCAGCCGTTTGCGATGTCCCAACTTGTCGGCGATAAACCCGGCGGCCAGCTTGGTGACGCTGGCGATCATGTCGGCGATCCCTTCAATCACTCCCAGCAGGGCGACGGGAATGCCCAGCACCAGCAGCAATCCCGGCAGCACGACCGTGGTCGACTCGTAACAGAAGTCGGCGAGCGCACTGGTCAGCCCGGCCCCCAGCACGGTGCGATTCCACCAGTGCCCGGAATGGTCGGGCGGCGAGGAGGGGGACTGGGAAGCGGGAACCATGAGCGGCGACCGGGGGTGAAGAGTGTTGGCGAACAGCGCCACGACCAGACCGCGGGGACCGCCCCAAAGTCGGACGCCAGTCGCAGGGCTCGGCCGTTCAGCCGAGCGCTGTCGCAGTCCGAAAGACCGACGGGCAGCCGTCGCGAGTGCCGCTCGAAGCGAAACGCCATCATAGAGGATGTGGGCTGACGCCACGGTCGCTGGCGGAGCTCAACGATCAACCCGCCCGATTTGTAATGGGTGGATGCCGACACTCCAACCTCCAATCACCGGTTTGTGATTGAGGCAGTCGCCATAAATGCCCGTCGGGTTGCTGGCACGTTCGACCCAGGATGCCGCGGGAAATCGATCTCTCTTCCCTGGGAAAACCTGGCCGATCGCGGCGTCGAGTTCCCCACCCCTCCTGTCGATTCTTGCTTGGCGCACTGAGCGGCAGTTAAGCTGCCGGGGTTGCCAGTCCTCACTGTGGAGCGTTTCTCGCGATGTCGAATTACTCCCAGCAAATGAAACGGCAGCTGGAGGCTTACAAACTCGAGCGTTTGGGCGTCAAAGAGTCGGGAACGTTTCTGTTTCGGGGGCGGGAAATCACCCGTGCGCACATCCTGCCCCAAGCCCTGGCCTGGCTCAACATCCTGGAGACCATTCGGCGGGAGGTTCAGAGCTACCTGCGTGGCCACCCTCAAATCGCGCTGCACGAGTACTTTCATCATCTCAATTCGTCGCAGGCCTTCGCCCTGAACCTGTTTTTTCCTTTCTTCGAAACCGGGGTGGGAGAGGTATTGCTGGAAGCGATGGGGCTCCCCGCTGATTGCGCGGGTTGGGAATTCGAGCACATCGCCGACACCCGGGAGGGGACGAACGCCGACGTGAGCTGGCTCACCACCACCGGCGTGCGGACCTACTGCGAGGTCAAACTGACCGAGCAGAAGTTCGGGCAGGCGACGGACGATGCCCGCCACCGCACGAAACTGACCGAGATCTATCGGCCCGTGCTGGCGGAGGTTGTGGCTGCTGAACTGCTCGAGCCCGCCCCGTTCTTCGCGAACTACCAGATCTTGCGGAACATCTGGCTGCCCGCCCGGAGTGAGCGCGACGCTGTCGTCTTCCTGCTGCCGCGGGCGAACGCCGGGCTGTGGTCGCAACTTGATCCCGTCCTCAGCCAGTTGTCACCCCAGATGGGCTCCCGAGTTCACGTGGTGGCGGTGGAAGACGTGCTGGACGCCCTGACGCAGTCACAGCGGATGCCCGCCCGTTTGGCCAGCCTGCTGGTCTCTTTGAGAGAGAAGTACCTGCTGGTGCCGACGCCGAACTAATCGCCCAGAAGAACAGTCGGACCCGGCAGACCACCGCGCGTCGCGGGAGGGGAGGTCTGCGAGCTGGGCGACGCTGGGCTGAGCGGTACTGAACCCAGCGAGGGTGGGCTCAGCGATTCAGCGCGGAGCGGGTCGTGACCGCAGTGCCCATGGACGGCAAGCAAAGATTCGGCGCTGCCAGTCGAACGGGCAGCGTGCTCCGCAAGACTCACCCACCGGGTGCGACCGCATCGACACCCCAGGCGGTCGCATGATCAAGCGGCGTCAGCCCCTGCGCGTACCAGAACTGGTAGTCTGCGAGGGTCTCGTTCCAATCGGCGTCGGCGTCGAGAGCCACTCGCGACAGAGGATACTCGCCCGCGAGGGAGTCCCCCGCAATCTCTCCACACGCTCCCCGCGACTCGTCAACACCGTCGCCGACACCGCACAGCCAGATCTGTTCGCGCCGGAATCGCCCCGGCTCACAGTACACGCCGGCTTGAGGCCTCCCGGGCCACTGGTCGGCCAGGTGTTGCCGAAAGACCAGCAGCGTGTCGGCGTCCACCCGGGGAAGCGGTGCATCCGCCGGCAGGCCAAAGACCGCACGAACCCGGTCTGCCGGATTGCCCCAGGAGAGAGGATGTGTCATGGCAATGTTCCTAAGCCGAGTGTCCCTGTTCGCTGACCTGCCAGATCTCACCCGAGACCACCTCCAGGGCGGTCAGCCAGCCACCAAAGCCACAGCCCGTGTCGATGCACAGCAGATGCCCGGCATCAAGAATGCAGCCATCCATTTGCGGGGTGTGTCCCACAATTGCAGTCTTGCCCGAAAAATGCGGACCGGGAAGATCGCGCAGGTCGAGCCACAGGGCTGTGCGGCTGTCGTGCTGACCGAGCGGCCAATTGGCGGCGTAGTTGGCGTGAATGAAGAAGTGCGTGTCCATCTCGTGCACCAGCGGCAGCTGCTCCAGGAACCGCCAGTGTCGGTCGGGAATGACTCCCAAGTCCGCAGTCTCGGTGCCGTAGGACGCCAGCGTCGCAAGGCCCCCGCACGCCGGAGAGAGCCAGAACTCGCGGGCCGAGTCGCGGTCGCGGGCATCCAGCAGCGCCGCCTCATGATTGCCCAGCAGGGGAATGACGCGGTGCCGCGTTTGCAGCTGCAGAATCCGCTCAATCACCCCCCGGCTGTCGGGACCACGATCAAGATAGTCGCCCAGGAAGATCACAGTGTCTTCAGGCTGCACATCAATGGACTGCAACAGCGCCTCGAGAGCGCGGGCATGACCATGAATGTCGCCAATGGCGAAGGTGCGAGGTCGAGCCAAGTCTGTTCCTGTGGAAATCCACGCTGTGAATGGACATGACTCTACCGGGAGACACCGGGGCTGACAAGAGGAATGGCGGCAGGCTGTCGCAGGGGTATGGGGAACGTCCCGCCGGCGTTCTCGCGCAACCGCTGATGCCAGTTGAGCCGGGCGCTGGGGATGACCGCGACCTGGCGCGGCGAAAAGTCGCGTGGCTCACCGGGCGCGGGCTCACCGGGCGCGGGCTCAGGCGGGGCGGGGCGTCCAGCGGGCCCGCAGCCCCCGCGGCATCATCACGCCAAAGAAAAACTCGGTGACCGGTCGGCTGTCAGGGGTGAAC
>JBIKUY010000427.1:0-3795 GCA_044347355.1 Prochlorococcaceae cyanobacterium
CGAGCGCCCATTCTCGAGGCGTTGGATTTTCGAGCGCGCAAAGACTCATCAAATTGAGGAACCGGTTGTCTTCGTCGATTTTTTCTCCTGGGATGGCATGTGGAGAACACAATCAGAGGCGATTAGGCCTCTCCGCACGTTCACCGCGTGAAGCGGGATTCCCAGCCCATTTGGCGGACGAGGTCGAGCCAGTCTCGGGCTTCGGGGGGGGATTTGCCGGCGAGGATGAGGGAGTCGTAGAGGAACTGGTATTCCTCCCGGAGATTCGTGGCAAACGGAAACGGATCATCGGAGCCGACGCACATTCGCAGCGACGGACCGAACTGGTCGCCCCACTTCGGCGCGAGCCGCCACAGCGGATGACTGGTGAGATCGGTCAGGTCGCCCACCAGCAGGTTGGAGATGGGGTTGACCTCAATCGTGATCCCCAGGTCGGCGTACCGCTGCCGGACGAGTCGCTGCAACTCGTGCAACGTCTCCCCCTCATGGGCTGATTCCACCCATTCGACCGTCCGGGCGTTGTGGAAGATGGTCCCATCCGACAGATACAGCTCGATCAATTGATCGACTTCGTCGGTCGGCTCCTGGGAGGGGAGATCGCGGTCGGGGTAGCCGAGGCGGTCGAGGGTGTGGACGTCGTGGAGCGTGGCGGCGAATTCCAGGGCCAGGTCCACGGTCCAGCGGGTGGTTGGAGAGTCGCGGAAGGGAGCCTTGCCGAAGATCGCCTGGGCCAGGCGGACGATCTCGTGTTCGAGATAATTGCGTCGCTGCGAGGGGAATTGCCCCCGGCGGTCCCGATGCCAATTCCATTCCCACAGCAGGTTGAACCAGCGTTCTTCTCGGGGGAGGGGGAGCCGGGTGGTTCGGCGGGCCCAGTTGAGGGAGTCAACGCCCAGGGCCAGCCCATGCCCGACCCGATCTCCCCCACGCAGAGGGAGAAAGCTGATCGCGTCGTCCATGGCCCGTAAGCCGCTCGCCAGGTGGACGAAATCTTCTCCCACGTGGATCGTGGTGCGGAGACTGGGGAGCGCGCGGCCGCTCTCACGCAGGACCTGGGCGTGGATCTGGCGGACGCGGTCATGGACCAGGCGAAAGAGGGGGGCGATGACCCAGATGGGGACGCCCGGCTCATCCCGACAGACATCAATGCCGCGGACCACCTCCAGCAGGTCGGGCTCCAGGGCGAGGGCGTTGCCGATGGCGTTGGCTTCGCGTTTACGATCGCGAAAGTAGCCTTCCCAGCGGTAGCCGCGAGGATTGCGCTCGTGATTCCGCGGATCGCTGAAATCGCCCAGGTCATGCAGTTGGGGCCACCCCTGGTCGTGGCGCTGACCCCGGATCCTGAGAAAGTGCAGCACCAGGCCCGTCTCGAACGTTTGGGGTGAGCGTGCCGTCGCCACGGCGAGCCCGACTGTCGTGTTCAAGTCGTCGGCAGAATCGGACGTGGCAGAGTCGCGCGAGGGGCTCTGCGCGGGGCGGGGGCTCGCCGTGGGTGATTTGGCGGTGTCGATTCGGTCGCGCAGAGACTGGAATGCGTGTCGGAGTTTTTGCAGTTCGACCTGTTGATCGTCGCGATTGCGGCAGGGGCTGGTCCGGACCTCAAGCGAGTCGAGGCCGCGATGGAGCCCTCCGAGCAAGCCGGCGGCCTCGATCAGAACCGCCTCAATGGGACCAGCGAGAATCGACTTGCGTTCGTAGAAGCGGATGAAGTTGGTGAGCCCCGGGACAAGGGGGCGCTGGGTGCAGTGCCGGTAGGTGTGGCAGCGGATGCGTTCGCACTGCCAGAAGAGGCGACTGAAGCGGGTGTCTTCCGGGTGGTCCCGGAGATAGGCGAGTCCCGACCAGAGGAACTGAAGTTGGACAGAGGGGCCGGGGGGGGCCTCAACCGAGAACTCGTCGGAGAGGGGATCGAGTCCCTGCACCTCGGCGACGGATTTGGGTAGTGGGCGAGTGGAGAGCTTGGCCCAGCGATTGTAGAGGGATTGCACTTCCAGAAAGCGGACCTTGGCGACGAGGGGATCGCGGTCGAATTCGATCTCGCCCTCCGCCAGTTCACTGAGCAGCTGCTGCCACAGCCGGGGGTCGGAGGAGAGAGCGTCGGCGGGGAGGTCGTCCTCGTCGAGGAAAGCGGTGAGCCAGGTCTGGAATCCCTGCCGGAGGATCTGCGCGTTTTTGCGCCCCGCACCGAGAAACTTGCCCAGCAGCCAGCGGACGGCGACGCCACGGAGGAGAGCCGGGGCGAGGTCGTCTCCTTCGCGGTGATCGGCACCGGGGCTGTGGAAGGCGTTTTGGCGCAGGCCGGGGCGGTCGGCACCGGAACGTCCGGCGACGTTGACCGCCGCCGCCCAGCCCATGGAGAAGTCGAAGGCGACGCCGTAGTGAAGGTGGGTTTCGGCGTAGCCCGAGTCGAGGAGAGCGGCGACCGGGTCGGTGACCACTTCGACGAAGGTGGGGCCGGAATGGTCGGTGGCGAGTCCAGCGAGGAGCAGGTCGGCGGGGAGGGCGAACGTGAGCCAGCGCCAGGCGCGACGGGCGGCAGGGTCGGGGGCCTCTCCGGAGGAGACCTGGTGGCGTTGGCCGGGCCCATCAGGAAGCCGGGGGCGGGCGCGGGCCCCGTCGGCGACAAGAAATTCACCGGCGACGTGCCGGAGGAACTCGCCGAGGGAAACGGAGGAGGACTCCGCGTGAGAGTGTCCGGGATCGGTATCGGAGGGGAACCAGAGGAGGTTGCGGAGGGAGATCAGTTCATCGATGGCGGTGTGTGGGAACTTGGAGAGGAGATCGACCTCAGCGAACCGCCACAAGCGCCGACAGGCGGACTCGTTGAACCGACAGTCCAACTCTTCGACACCCAACTTGTAGGCCTTCTGTCCGACCAGAGGGAGGGCGACAATCTCGGCGACGATATGGTCGAGCGAGATGTCGATGGTGCGGTGATTGGACATGGGGGATCAGCGGGGGAGAAGCTCGACCGATAAGCTGGGTTGGTCCTCTGAGAGGGACGGTGCGGGACACTCAGCTCACTTCTTGCGGGGCGGCTTTCGTTTCGTCGCCGCTTTGGGCGAGCGGGAGCTGGAGGAGCCACGTCGGGTCGGTGCCGGCTTTTGATAAGCGGTGGGGATCAACGACTCATTCGAACCCAGCCAAGAGGGGCGATGGACGCTGGAGGGAGCGTCGGCGTACAAATCGGGCTCGTTTGGTGCAAATTCGCGGCGCAGATGTTCATAGACTCGAGCGGAGTCCCACCCCTGTCGGATGAATGCTCGCGGAATTTTTGCCATGAGTTCCCAAGCCATGCGGCGAATGTTGACTCCCTCTGTTGGTGACGAATCGGAGGCAGCGAGCAACGTGAGACTTTCGACGTAAAGCAGTTTGTGAGCGGTCGAGTCGGGATCGCTCATAGACAGTTGTTGTGCCAGTGATAGGCATTCTCCAAAAATAGGGGATGCAGTCCTCACGTTTCCAGTTTGCAAATGCACCATCCCAACTCGCTCGAGCGTAACCACCAGATCGCGTTTCGCCTGGGGACTTTCAGGTTTGGCGCCGAGGAGCTCGAGACGGAGGCCCAACGACTCGTCATAGTGCTTCCCGGCGGTGACCCAGTCTTCCCGCTGTTGCGCCACAGCACCGCAATTGTTCAGGGCCACAGACAGATCGCGTTTCGCATGGGAACTCCCAGGATTGGCGGCGAGGAGCTCGCGACTGACAACCACGGACTCGTCGTAGTGCTTCCCGGCGGTGACCCAGTCTTCCCGCTGTTGCGCCACAGCACCGCAATTGTTCAGGGCCACAGAA
>JBIKUY010000264.1:0-3762 GCA_044347355.1 Prochlorococcaceae cyanobacterium
GCGCTCGCGGTGCGAGCGCAGGGGGCTCAGCCGCGCCGTCGCCAGGAGTGGTAACGGCGCAGCCAGGGCATCAGGTGGTGGGGCACCCGCTGCTTCTTCCAGCTGGCGGCTGCGAACTTGTTGGCCTCCGCCATGGTGGGGTAGGCGTGAATGGTTGCAAAGATCCGGCCCAGCCCCAGGCCCCACGTCATCGCCAGCACGAACTCGGCCAGCAGTTCGCCGGCGTGCTCGCCCACGATCGTGGCGCCCAGGATGCGGTCGCTGCCGGGCTGGGTGAGCACCTTCACGAATCCCTGCTCGGCGCTCTCCACGATGGCGCGGTCGAGGTCGTGCAGGGGGAAGCGGGTCACGTCCACGGCGATGCCCTGCTGGGCGGCGTCGGCTTCGGTGAGCCCCACGGTGGCCACCTCCGGTTCGGTGAAGGTGGTGCGGGGGATCACCCGGTCGTCGGCCTTGAAGGCGCGCAGGTTGCCGAACAGGGCGTTCACCGCCGCATACCAGGCCTGGTGGGCGGCGGTGTGGGTGAACTGGAACGGCCCGGCCACATCGCCGGCGGCGTAGATGTTCGGGTAGTTGGTTTGCAGGAAGGCGTTGGTGGTGACCGTGGCGCCGGTGGGGATGCCCAGCTCCTCCAGGCCGTAGCCCGTGAGCCGGGCGCGGCGGCCGAGGGCGCAGAGCACGGCATCGCAGGCGATGGCCCGCTCCTCGTCCCCCTGCCGCACCCGCACCGTGGTGACGCCCAGAGCGCCGGGCTGCCGCTCGAAGCCGAGCACCTGGGCGCCCATCAGCAGGGTTACGCCGTCGGCCTCCAGGGCCTGTTGCACCTCGGCCGCCACGTCCGCGTCTTCCTTGCTGAGCAGGCGCTGGCTGCGCTGGATCTGGGTGATCGGCAGGCCCAGCTGGGCCAGGGCCTGGGCCAGTTCACAGGCGATCGGCCCGCCCCCCAGCACCGCCAGCCGCGGCCGCTCCAGGGCGCAGCTGCCCAGCCAGCTCCACACGGTTTCGCTGGTGAGCAGGGGCACCGCATCGCTCCCCGGCCAGTGGGGCACCACCGGCTCGGCCCCGGTGGCCAGCACGATCGCTCGCGCCGTCAGCCGCCGCTCCTCACCTTCGGGGCCCTGGATCGCCACGGTCCAGGGATCGAGCAGGCGGGCCTGGCCGCGCAGCACCTCCACTCCCAGGCCCTCGTAGCGCTCGACGCTGTCGTGGGGCGCGATCGCCTCCACCTTGGCGGCCACCCGCGCCAACACCTGGCGCACGCTCAGCTGCGGCTCCACCGGCTCGAGGCCGTAGTGGTCGGCCCTGCGCATGCGCGCCGCCAGCCGTGCGGAGGCGATCAGCGCCTTGCTGGGTACGCAGCCAGTGTTGAGGCAGTCGCCGCCCATCGCGGCGCGCTCCACCAGCGTCACCCGCGCCTTCACCATGGCGGCGATGTACGAGGTCACCAGCCCCGCCGCGCCGGCGCCGATCACGATCAGGTTGCGATCGAAGTGACGCGGCCGCTGCCAGGGGCGGTAGAGCCGCCAGATCTGCCAGCGCCGTGTCACCGCCTTCGCCAGCCAGGGGAACAGGGCCAGAAGCAGCAGGGAGCCCAACAGCGGCGGGCTGAGGATGCCGCCCAGGCCGCGCAGCCGGGCCAGCTGGGTGCCGGCGTTCACGTACACGAGCGTGCCGGGCAGCATGCCGATCTGGCTGGTGAGGTAGTAGCTGGCGGCGCGCATCGGCGTCAGCGCCATCAGCAGGTTCACCAGAAAGAAGGGGAACACCGGCGCCAGTCGCAGGCTGAGCAGGTAGAACACCCCATCGCGCGCCACGCCCGCCTCGATCGGCGCCAGCTGGCGGCCGAAGCGCCGCCGCACCAGATCGCGCAGCAGGGTGCGGGCCACCAGGAAGGCCAGCAGGGCGCCCAGGCTTGAGGCGAACGACACCAGCAGCGTGCCCAGCCCCAGGCCGAAGATCGCCCCGCCGGCCAGGGTGAGCACCGCGGCCCCCGGCAGCGACAGGGCCGTGATCAGCACGTAGAGGAGCATGTAGGCCCCCGCCACCAGCACCGGCGCCTGCGCTCGCTGCTCCAGCAGAGCACCGTGGGCGCGCTGCAGGCCCTCCAGGGTGAGCTGGCGGTGCAGGCCCAGAGCGAAGAACAGCACCACCACCAGGGCGATGGCGGCAACCAGCAGCAGCTGGCGCCACGGGCGCTGACCGGAAGGAGGCGTATCAGGCGAGGGCATGGCAGGGGCGCTTCCCTCCTGCTACCGGTGAACGCGTGGGGTGGATTGGCCGGCAGGGGACGGGTGTCAATCCAGACGGGTTGTTGATCGATTGCTACTTGCTGGCTGTAGAGCAGACGCTTTGGGGGGTGACCCGCCGCACTCAGCGATCGGTTTCGATCAGGGCCTCGACCCTGCCTGCCTTGACAGCCGCCTTGAGGCTGGCGTGGTCGCGCTCCACCTGGTCGGCGTAGGCGATGGCGAAGGTTTCGATCGCCCGATCGGCTGCATCCCCCTGGCCCAGGTAGCCGCTGATCGTGGCAGCGTCCCCACCGCGGGCATGGGCGCGGGCCAGCGACCAGCCGCAGTAGTCGGCGTAATGCTGGAGCCGCAGGGGGGAGATGTCCTCGATCGGATACGACATTTTCATGTCACGCAGCTGGCGCACAAAGAAGTCGTTGCCGGTCCGGCTGCGAAACCAGCCGAGAAACAGATCACTGCCGGATTGCATCAGCCGCTGGCCCATCACGACGCGCTGGCCGTGGTTGGGCAGGGTGCTGGGCTGGGTGTAGGGCTCCAGCACGGAAGGGCTGGCCTGCTTGATCTGCAGGATCAGCGGATGGCCATCCGCGGAGAGGTAGAGGGCCACCAGGCAACGGGTGCCGACGCTGCCGATTCCCACCACCTTGAGGGCCACATCCTCAAGGGTGTAGCGGCCCAGCAACACCCGCCGCTCATCGGACAGGGACTGGCGATAGTCCTCCAGGTCTTCGCGGATCCGTTGCTCCAGTTCGCCGTGGCAGACATGGGTGAGCGCGGGCGGTTGGTCGGTGAGTCGGCAATGGCCATCCGCCAGGGTGGTGATCTTCGGAAACAGGTGATCGGCAATGCGGCGGCGCGCCTTGGCAGCCATCGACTGACGGGATCTTCTGATGGCCTTGGTCGGTGCGGCCTCGATCAGATCGTCGGCATCAAAACGGGCATACCAGACCTCAAGAGGGCTGGCATGGATGTACTCCCGCAGATGCTGCCGATAGGAACGGACGCTGCGCCGAGCCGCCTTGCGGCAATCGGCTTCGGAATGGTTGTTGTCGCGGCCCGCCAGCACGAAGCTGCTGGCTAGACGCTTCATATCCCACTCCCAGGGGGCCGGGTGGGCCTCATCAAAGTCGTTGAGATCAAAGATCAGATTCCGCTCCGCCGTGGCGAAGAGCCCGAAGTTCAATAGGTGACAATCCCCGCAGGCCCACGTCTGGATTCCGGAGCGCGGCAGCAGGCTCAGGTCATGGGCCATCAGCGCCGAGGACCCTCGCAGGAAGGTGAAGGGCGAGCGGAGCATCCGGCCGATGCGAATCGGTATCAGCTCCGGCATCCGGCCGGCATTGGAGGCCTCCAGCAGGGCAATCGGATCCCGGCTCCCCAGCAGGGGGGGACCATTCCGCCTGGGCCGATCGGGGAACCGCCGAGCGCAGCGCCTTTCCCCTGGCCAGGCGCTCAGTGGCGGTGTTGGCCCCACCCCGGGAAGGACGCAAAGCGGCAATCTGGAAGAGGTGAC
>JBIKUY010000265.1:0-3754 GCA_044347355.1 Prochlorococcaceae cyanobacterium
GAAACTGCGCGGCACACCACCCGCCCCCCGCCGCGCCCCCCAACCAGTCGCCCAGCCAAAGCCTGCGGCTCCCGCGTCAGCACCCACCCCTGCCGCCCAGCCCGTTGCCGCAGCAGCAGCCACCACAGCCTCCCCAGCACCGGCGGCAGCGGTCGCAACAACAGCAACCACTCCTGCCGCTGCAACCCAGCAACCCGCAACCCCCAGCCAGCCAGCCAGCCAGCAGACACCCACCCCGCAAGCGCCCAACGTTCAGACGGCCAACGTTCAGACGGCCACCCTTCAAAGTGCAACCCCTCAGGCTCCGGCCGTCCAGGCCACCCCTGCACAGCCAGGCATAGCCCAGCCCAGCTCAGCGCTCACCAGCGCTGCGCAGCCCGCAATTCTTCAGGCTGCGACGGCCCAAGCTGCTACTGCCAAGGCTGCAACGACTGCCAACGCGAGCACCATCTCAGCGGCGAGCAGCGCCCAACCGGCTCTGTCCCAGGCTCGCAGCGCCACCTCCTTGGCCGCCGCCAACCCAACAGCCTTCAGCCCAACAGCCACCACGGCAGCAGCCGCCAGCACTGCAGCCGTCAGCACTGCAGCCGTCAGCACAGCAGCTGCCAGCACCGCGGCTGCCACACCCGCCGCAACTGCTATACCAGCCAATGTGGCCGCCAGAACCACCCCAGCCAAACCCGCTGCAACCGCCCCAACGGCCACCAGCCCGGCTCCTGCCAAAACCTCCGCAGTCGCCAGACCTGCCGGCGACTGGCGCAACTACGGCCCCCTGCAGGTGGACTGGTCGAAGATCCAACCCATGGGGGGCAGCTATGTGGCGCCCAGCCTCAATAGCGACGGCCAAGCCCTCTACCTGGCCGTGAATTGCACGGCCCGCAAGATCAACGTCACCAGCCAGGCTGGCCAGTGGCGGAACTGGGAGAACCCCAGCAAGGACTTCGAACACAAGCTGGTGCAGGACATCTGCCAGGCCAACCGCAGCTGATCCGGCCTCAGGCAGCCCAGTGCAACGGCCAGGGCTGGTGCAGAAAACGCCGGCCGGTTTCGCGCAGGTAGAGGCGCTGCGAGCCGTCATCGCTTTCCTTGATCAGCTCCTCCTGCACCAGTCGACGGGCCAGCCAGGCCCAGCGCTCCTCGTCGTGATCTGATGAGGAGCTGGACGCCGCCAACTCCTCACTGAGGGTGCGCAAACCCCGCCCCTGCCCCTCCCCCAGCGACTTCAGCAACACGGCCGCAGCACCGGACCAGTCCCGCCTTGCCGTGGCCACCACGCGTTGTGCGCGGCAGCGGTCGCAGCGGCCGCAGGGGGGCACGATCTCCCCCACGGCCAACAGCAGCGCCTGCTCGCGGCACCCCTCACCCTCGGCAACGGCCTCCATGCGGCGCACCTGGCGCTGGGCCTGCTCCAGTCGCTGCTGATCGGCTGCTGAGGGGACCACCCCCTGCATCTGGCCGGCGGAACGGATCGCCCAACCCAGGCTGATCCGGTCGCCGGGATCAAACAGCACCAGGCAATCGGCCGGCAGTCCATCACGGCCGGCCCGCCCCGATTCCTGCAGGTACCCCTCCGGACTAGCCGGCAGATCCAGGTGGAGCACCAGCCCCACATCAGCCCGATCCACGCCCATGCCAAAGGCCACGGTGGCCACCAGCACCGGCCGGGGCTGATCCTGAAAGTGGCTGAGGGCCAGCGAACGGCTCTCCGGATCCATCCCGGCGTGGTATGCGATCGCCTCCACCCCCGCCTGATTCAAGCGGGTGGCCCACTGCTCCACAGAACGGCGGGTGCGGGCGTAGATCAACACCGCCCCACGGGCTTCGGCAAGCGCGTTGAGCAGCTCTGACAAAGGGTCAGCGGGGCGCCGCCGCATCGTGTAAGTGAGATTGGTGCGCCGGGCCGAGCGCACCTGAATCAGGGGTTTGCGCAACTGCAGCAGCCGGATGATGTCGGCCCGCACCTGGGGGGCGGCGGTGGCACTAAGGGCCACTAAGGGCACCCCGGGGCAGAGCCGGCGCAGTTCACCGAGCCGGCGGTAGTCGGGGCGGAAGTCGTGGCCCCAGGCGCTAATGCAATGGGCCTCGTCCACCGCCAGGGCCACCAGGGAACCCTCGCTGAGCAACTCATCCAGCAGCTGCAGGGTGGCCTCCACCCGCAGGCGTTCAGGAGCCAGATAGAGCAGCCGCAGCCGCCGCTCCCGGATGCGCCGCAGCAGGGGGCCCCGCTCCGCGGCCGTGAGCCCGCGATGCAGACAGGCCGCGGGAATGCCCCGGCGCTGCAGTTGCTCCACCTGGTCCTGCATCAGGGCCACAAGGGGAGAAATCACCAACACCAATCCATCCCGCACCAGGGCTGGCAGCTGGTAGCAGAGCGATTTGCCCCCGCCGGTCGGCAGCACCGCCAGACAATCCCGTCCCGCCAGGAGTGCCTCCACCACAGGTCTCTGGCCAGGGCGAAAGCGCTGCCAGCCGAAGTGACGCTGCAAGGCCTGCTGCAGCGTGTCCCCGGAGTCGTCCTCGGTGCTGAAGGGCGAGAGGGACACACACCATCGCCAGGGCCTCCGGAGGATAGCCACCACCAGATCTGGAGCCATTCAAGGCAGGGGCGGAGCCTCCAGCTGATCGGGCGCTTCCTCCACCAACTGCAACCGCACCCGCTTCCCTCCAGCCAGCTCACCCAGCGACACCCGCATGGTGTTACCGCAGAGGGACTGCAAGGCCGTGAGCAGCTCGCGCAGGTGGGGGGTGCTGCTGCCGCTCTCCACCCACAGCCGCTCCTGCAGGCCTCCCAGCCGCCGCCAGCTGGTGTGCAGCTTGAGCACGGAGGCCTCCAAGGCCTGGGCCTGGCCCACGGCATCGGCCAGCAGGCCGAGGGCATCGAGTCGCTGGGCCTCTTGGAGGGCCTTCTCGAAATCGAGCTGGTCATATTGAAATGCCCGCACCGCCAGAGCGGCCTCGGCCGCCTTGCTGAGCCAACGGGCCGTGTGGGTCACATCCCGCACCCGCTCCAGCTCAGGTTCCTCGCGCAGCACCCGCCGCAGGTCGGCCTGCTGCTCCTCCGGCAGCTTGGCCAGCTCCTTCACCAGAGGCGCCACCGCCCGGGGCGGCAACAGGTTTTCAGCAGTGCGCTGGCGGATCTCCTCGGGCAGCAGCGGGCTAGTGGCCGCCGTGAACTCGTCGGCCAGCCGGCGCACCTGCTTGCGGGTGATCTCCTGGCCCTCGTTGGCGGCCTCGGCAATCATCAGTTGCACCTCGGGATCGGCCTGGGCCGTCTCCAGGAAGGCGCGCTTGGAGAAGTTGTTCACGCTGCCCTCCGCCAGCATCCCTTCCCCCACCAGCGAATCGGCCGAATCGGCCAGCTGAATCAGGGTGTAGGCGCGGGTCTTGCTGATCTCCCGCTCCCTGAGCCACTGCAGGAAGCCGGTGCCGCGTCCCTCGCCGCCGCGTTTCTCCCGGTCACGCACTGCCCGCAGGATGCGGCCGCGCCAGATCTCGGTCTGCAGATCGAAGCGATCGCACACGGCCCAGGCCTCCTCCAGCCGAGCCAGAAATTCCATCGTGCTGATCGTGTCGCTGTCCGGATCGGGCAGCACCAGGTTCAGCACAGGGGCGTCCGCAACGTCGAGCACCATGGCGCGAGAGAACGCAAAGGGCGATGCTGCCACCTGGTGAGCGGCTCTTGACAGCGACACGCAGCGCCGGCCCCGTTCGCCCCGGGGGGGTGGAGGCATGCGCCAAAGGGCGACGAATCGTG
>JBIKUY010000087.1:0-7012 GCA_044347355.1 Prochlorococcaceae cyanobacterium
CTCATCCCAGGCACCATGCGGATCCCCCACCACCGCCAGGCGCCGGATCCCCATCTGCCACTGCCTAGGCTGAACCATCCTGCCCCGTAGAGGATCCCCGTTGGTTTTCGCGGCTGCCCAGAACACAAGCCAGGCCGCTCAGGCAGTTGCCGGATCGGCGGTGCCCACCACAACTGCCGAGCTGCGGGCCGGGATTGAGCGGCTGCGCCGGGAACGCAACGCCGTGATCCTGGCGCACTACTACCAGGATGACGCGATCCAGGACATCGCCGACTTCATCGGCGACTCCCTGGAGCTGGCCCGCAAGGCCGCCAGCACAGAGGCCGATGTGATCGTGTTCTGTGGCGTGCATTTCATGGCCGAGACCGCCAAGATCCTCAATCCCACCAAAACGGTGTTGCTGCCGGATCTGGAGGCCGGCTGTTCCCTGGCCGACGCCTGCCCGGCCGAGGCCTTCGCCGCCTTCCGCGCCGCCCACCCCGACCACATCGCCGTGAGCTACATCAATTGCACGGCGGCGGTGAAGGCCCACAGCGACCTGATCTGCACCAGCAGCAATGCTGTGGATCTGGTGCGGCAGCTGCCGGCCGACCGGCCGATCCTGTTCGGCCCTGACGAAAACCTGGGCCGCTGGGTGCAGCGCCAGAGCGGCCGGGAGCTCACGCTCTGGCCCGGCAGCTGCCAGGTGCACGTGGCCTTCAGCGAGCAGGCCCTGCTGCAGCTCAAGCTGGAGCACCCTGGCGCCGAGGTGCTGGCCCATCCCGAATGCCAGCAGCACCTGCTGGATCTGGCCGACTTCATTGGCTCCACCAGCAAGCTGCTCCACCGCGCCGCAGAGAGCCCGGCTGAGAGCTTCATCGTGCTCACCGAGCCCGGGATCCTGCACCAGATGCGGCTGAAGCTGCCAGGCAAATCCTTTTATGAGGTGCCGGGCGCCGACGGCTGCAGCTGCAATGCCTGCCCCTACATGCGGCTGAACACCCTGGAGAAGCTTTGGCAGTGCCTGGAGCGGATGGAGCCGGAAATTGAGATGGACGAACAGCTTCGCCGCAAGGCCCTGGCGCCGATCGAAAAGATGCTGGCGATGAGCCGGTAGACAGCCCCAGGCCCGGGCCCGGCCCGAGGCAGCGCGATGTAACGAAGTGGTGCGCTTGGCCGGCGCCAAGCCACCAACGACACGAACCTCTTTAGATTTCCTTTAGGATTCCAAGCAAGAGGAACGCATGGTCATGGGTCTGTCCGGTCTGCCCACACTGCTGCTTCTGGCAGGACTGGCAGGGCTCACGGTGATCGAAGTGGCGGTGGGCGTCGGAGTCTTCTGATCGGGGTTTCACCCGGGGGCTGGCCAAGCGTGCTGCCCAGTGCCGATCCAGGGGTGGCCGATGCAGGGCAGGGGGAACGATCAAGGGGTGAATGTGATCACCACATTGCCCCGCTTATGGCCGCTGTCCACATAGCGGTGGGCCTCCACGATCTGCTCAAACGGATAACAGCGATCAATCGTCGGTTTGTAGGCACCGGCTTCCGCCAGATCCGCAAGAACGCGCAGATCCTCTGGTTTTGCGGTCACCGGGGCGGCCAGCACGGTTGTGCCGCTGGTGAGCGATTGCCAGGGGGCCTGCAGCATCTGAGCCAGTCCCGCCACGATCAGCCCCAGCCGTCCCCCCGGCTTCAAGGATCCTTGGCTGCGGAAAAAGGGAGCTGTACCCACGGTGTCGAGGATCACGTCGTAGCGCTCCCCGTTGGTCGTGAAGTCTTCGCGGGTGTAGTCGATCACCTGGTCGGCGCCGAGGGATCGCACCAGTTCGCCGTTTGCGCTGCTGCACACGGCGGTGACGTGCGCACCGAAGTGCCTGGCCAGTTGCACCGCCGCCGTACCCACCGCGCCCGAGGCGCCATGGATCAGCACCCTCTCGCCTCGGCTGAGCTGGGCGCGCCTGAGGAAAGCCAACGCCGTGGTGCCGCCAAAGCAGAGTGCCGCGGCTTCCGCCTCGGAGAGGACGGCCGGCTTCCGGGCCACAGCGCCGTCTTCGGGGATGCAGACGTACTCGGCATGGCATCCCAAGGCGGTATCCGGAAAGGCAAACACCGGGTCACCGGGCTGGAATCGGGTCACCGCCCTGCCCACCGACACCACCACCCCACACAGTTCCGAGCCCAGGATGGGCTGCCGGGGCTTCGACACCCCAGCCGCCAGACGGATGATGGGACCGAAGCCCGCGGGCACGGTGAGGGTGCGCAGCCGCCAATCACCGGAAGTCACCGTTGTGGCGTGGTTTCGGATCAGGATGTCGCGATCCTTGGGCCTTGGCTTGTCAACCTCACGGAACCGAAGGACCTCAGGAGGTCCGTAGTTCTCGTACACAACTGCCCGCATCCGATCTATCTTTCCAGCCTTCTCAGCCATCCCCTGTTGATTCACAGCTCCCGTCCCCCTCACCTGTCCAGGCTACCGAGTGATGCGCTGGATTGGACCCACCGGGGTCCTTCGATCCAGCAGACCCAAAGTTCCATCCCAGGCAATCAATCCCAGGCAATCAATCCGAAAGCAGGATCAGCGGCGCCGCACTGGCTGCCCTCGTTAAAGGATGGAATCTTTGGCTGGCGGGGGCCAGCTCGCCTGAGCCGCAACACGAGGCAACGGAAGGTTGAATCGCAAAGCCTGAACACTCAAATGAAGCGTGAGGACCTTGGGGCCTATCTCCATCCCTTGCGGCTATAGAACCATCGCCAAAGCCGAAGCTGATTCTCTTGGCCAACGAAAAACGCGGAAGCACAGGGATGACCAGCCTGATACATGGCCATCCAACAATTTTTGCGACCAATCACGACTGCTTCACTTTTCGCGATTGCAATCCTAACTGGCATCTCCTCGTGCACTAGGCATGACTGCATAGCTTTATTCAGATTGCCACAAGCTATGGCTTCAATTCAAAGACAAGCCAACTGGCCAGTCATCGATCTGCGGCGCGATGATCTCTTCCTCCTAGCCCTTGCCAGTCTGTCCGCAAGATCAAGGCCGCCCTGGCATGGTCACCAAGCCACGATGAAATCGAAAGGCCCTAAGTCACACAAACGATGCCCCTGTCTTGGTGATGCTGAATGAGCCAGTGAGCTTCGAGCTGAGGGTTCAGTAGCTGTAATCCGCCACGAACAGGCTGGCGTCGTCTGAGGGTTCACTGCCTGGCACGTAGTCGCCACGGCTGGCGGCACCGTTGGCCCGCGCCCTGGCCAACAGGGCTGCCTGGCCGGCCCCAACGTTGCTACCTCCCCAGTGCTTGAGGCAGGAATGCTGCAGCGCACGGCCGAAGGAGAAGCCCAAGTGCCAGGGGGCATAGCCCTGGCTAGCTGTCTGGTTGATCACGTTCAGGCAGAGGCTGGCGTCCTCCTCGCTGAGGCCGCCGCTCAGGAACAGCACCGCTGGCACCGCCACCGGCACACTGCGGCTGAGGGTGCGCAAGGTGAAGGCGCCCACCTCCTCCAGATTGGCTGGCTCAGGGCAGTCGGCCCCGGCCAGGGTCATCGACGGCTTGAGCAGGCTGCCCTCCAGAAACACCCCGTTGATCGCCAACGCTTCATAGGTGGTGCGCAGCACCCACTCCTGCACCGAGGCGGTGGTGGCGATGTCGTGGTTGCCATCCATCAGGATTTCGGGCTCCACAATCGGCACCAGCCCCTGCTCCTGCACCGTGCGGGCATAGCGGGCCAGGCCCCAGGCGTTCTCCCGCACCGCCAGCTCACTGGGACAGCCCGCGGCGCTGATGCGCAGCACCGCCCTCCACTTGGCGAAGCGGGCACCTCGTTTGTAATAGCGCGCCGCCCGTTCCGCCAGGCCCTGCAACCCCGTGCACCAACTCTCATCCGCCAGGCCACCGGCCAGAGGTTCCACGCCCTGGTCCACCTTGATGCCGGGCACAATGCCCTGCTGCTGGAACAATTCCACAATCGTCGGACCGGGTTGACCGGCGGCGTCCACGCTGGCCTGAAACAAGGTTTCCTCGAACAGGATCACACCGCTGATCGATTCGCCCAGGCCATGGGCACTGGCCAGCAGGCTGCGGTAGGCGCAGCGGTTCTCCTGGCTGTTCGCCACGCCGATCGCCTCGAAGCGCTTGCCGATCGTGCCGGTGGATTCGTCGGCGGCCAGCAGGCCCGTACCCGGCGCCGCCAGAGCTGCTGCGGTGGCGGCCAGTTCGTCGCGAAAGTCGTCCAACGCCATGGAGCCGCGTAGGGGTGTCACCCTCTGGCTAGGAGCGCCGGCAGCGGACGTCAACGGACGACTTTGTGTAGGGGCACAATCGCCGCACCCTGCCGAACCGCGATACGCAGAGAACGGGATGCAACCGAATGGGCGGCGGAACGCACGGCACCAACACGGCAGCGAATCGGCAGCCGTCTGATCAGGCGAACGGAAGAAAGGAGTGGTGTGGCCAAGGCCAGCAGCGTGCTGAACCGGTGGATCAATGGCCTCCTAGGGCACGCCACGCTGCAGCTGGGTCTCCTTGCCTGGTGCTGTTGGTGAGGAGCTGCTGGGGGGGTTCACGCTGATGGCAGACCCGCTGCAGGCTCGATCCAGGTGGGCCAGGTAGGCGGCGTTGGGCAGTTGAGCCATCACCCGCGCCTCGGCCTCCCGGAGCCACAGCTCGGGCCGCACCAGGGCCTGGAGCTCTCGTCGGTCCTGCCTGGTCAGGCGGCGGCCGATCTCCTCACTGCCAAGCCAGGGCCGATCCCGCAGGCAGAGACTCTGCACCAGATGCCAGCCCTCATGGCGCAGGGTGAGGGTGCGATCGCCTCGCTCACACACCACCACCTCCCGCCGCCCGCGTTGGTAGAGGCCATCGAGATCGGGCTCACGGCAGCGGGGATGGTCGCTCACCACCGCCACTCCGCGCTCGATGAAGGCCGTCTGAAGCTCCTGCCAGGCCAACGGATCAGTGCGCGGCTGGGACCGGCCGGACGGCAGTAGAAACAGAAAGGCGAGGAGTTCCATGGCTGCAGTGTGGCGGCCAGACTGCTGCAATGCCCCTTTCCCCCGGCGCCCTGCTGGAGCTCACCCCCCAGGGGCTCTACTGCCCGGCGGCGGCTGCCTGGATCGACCCCTGGCGGCCGGTGCCCCGGGCCCTGATCAGCCACGCCCACGCCGACCACGCCCGCCCCGGCTGCGGAGAGTATTGGGCGATCGGCGCCAGCGAAGGGATCCTGCGCCAGCGACTGGGGACCGCCATCAAGCTCGTGCCGGTGGCCTATGGCGAACTGCACCGCATCGGCGACGCCCGGGTGTCGTTCCACTCCGCCGGCCACGTGCTCGGCAGCGCCCAGATCCGCGTGGAGGCCGGCGGTGAGAGCTGGCTGGTGAGCGGCGACTACAAGCGCTGCGCCGACCCCAGCTGCGTGCCGTTCGAACCCGTGCAGGCGGACGTGTTCATCAGCGAGGCCACCTTCGGGCTGCCGATCTACCGCTGGCAGAGCGGTGCCACGGTGGCCCGGGAGATCCTGCACTGGTGGCAGGCGGCGCCGGAGCGGCCCTCGATCCTGTTTGCCTATGCCTTCGGCAAGGCCCAGCGGCTGCTGGCGGAGCTCGCGGCCATCGGCGTGGGCCAGGCCGGCCAGCCCGGCGGGGAGGGGAACGAGATCCTGCTGCACGGGGCGGTGGAGGCCCTGATGCCCGCCTACCGCGAGGCCGGCGTGCCGCTGCCCCCCACCCGGGCGGCGAGTGCGGTGGGCAAGGGGGAGTCCCTGGCGGGGCGCCTGGTGATCGCGCCCCCATCGGCCCACCGCTCGGTGTGGATGAAGCGCTTCAAGCTGCCGCAAACGGCCTTCGTGAGCGGCTGGATGGCCGTGCGCGGCGCTCGCCGCCGCCGCGGCTACGAGCGCGGCTTCGTGCTCAGCGACCACGCCGACTGGCCCGGGCTGATCCGCAGCGTGAAAAACAGCTCCGCCCAGCAGGTGTATGTGACCCACGGCAACAGCCACGGCCTGGCCCGCTACCTGCGCGAGGTGGAGGGGATCAGCGCCGAGCCGCTGGAGGGAGCGTTCGCCGTCGAACGGGGCGATGACGGCACCAGCATCTCCGACCGGCCCTCAGGAGCTCCCTAGCGTGAAGGTGACTGATCGGGGAGGGAGTCATGCGCGTTGTTCTCGAAACACCCCTGCGTCGCCTGCTCAAGGGCACCAGCGGCGACGACCTGGTGACGGGCAGCCACCGCAAGCCGGCGCTGAAGATAGGCCGCGGCGGCCAATTGCGCCTCAAAGCAGGCAACGACCGAGTGTTGGGCATTACCAGCACCCCCGGCGAAGCTGGCATCGACCTCTATGAGGCAGGGATCCGCACAGGTGGCGGCAACGATGAACTGGTGGCGATCGGCGGGCTCAACGCCTACTACGCCGTCATCAGCACAGGCATGGGCGCTGACACGATCATCGGCGAGGGCGACGCCAAGGCCATCAGACTGTTTGGCTACCTGGACACCGGCTCCGGTGACGACCTGATCGAAGCCCAGCGGGGCACCAGCCGCAGCCGTCCCTGGATGGGGCTCTACATGGCCGAGGGCAGCATGGACACCGGCGAGGGCAACGACCGCATCGTGGCCTACGGCCGCCTGGCCGGACTGGTGCTCGACCACGGCTGGCTGACCACCGGCCAGGGCGACGACACTGTGGACGTGCGCCACGGCGGGTTGGCCACCGGGTATGGCCCTGGCCCCCTGGACCTGGGGCCAGGCCATGATCGCTTCATCGGTTTTGCCGCCAACCCCAGCTCCTTGGGATGGGGCACCCAGGAACCCGCCAGTGTGCACGGCGGTCGCGGCTTCGACACCCTGGTGCTGCCTCCAGGCCGCTACCGGATCCAGGGGGATGCCGTGATCGGAGCGCGCAACACCCTGATGGCAGCAGGCTTTGAGCAGCTGGAGGCCTTCGGCGGGGGGAGCAGGCCGTTCGCTGACGGCCGCTACTTGGTGAACAGCAGCGCGATCACGTAGCTGGCCTGGGAACGCCCCATGCCAGCAACCAC
>JBIKUY010000082.1:0-7133 GCA_044347355.1 Prochlorococcaceae cyanobacterium
CGCCAAATCGGTACCAAAGACAACGCGTTGCATCACAGAGCTGTCGCGAAGCTTCATGCATCTCTAGCTGGTGTCGTATGGCCCTCGCTCGCCAGATCGAAATCCTGCCCCGCCAGGCCGCCAAGGCCGGCGCCACCCTGTTCAGCGCCCCTCGGCCCAGCCACGAAACCCTGATCGCCGAAGTGAGCAGCAGCACCAGCGGCGAGCTGTTCTGCCACCGCCGCCAAACCGATCAGCTGATGGTGCTGCGCGGCGCCATCGAGCTGGTGGTGCTCCAAGCTGGCAGGCTGCGCCGCATCACCCTGCGGGAGGACGAACCCACCTGGGTGCGCATTCCGCCGGGGGTGCCCCACGGCGCCATCAACTGCGGCCGTCAGCCCGCTGTGGTGGTCAATGCTGTGCTGCGCCACGGCCCCAGCGACCCGCGCGACTACCAGCCCCGCCCGATCCCAGCCGCCCTGGTCCTCGCCTGGGCTGAACTGATGGCAGCCTGAAACACCCGTTCCGGCACCATGCCAGGGCTCGACACCGCCGGTGAGGACGGCCGCTGCTTTCGCCGACCTGATCCAGCCCATTCGCCCGTATCGGCGTCACGGCAACGAATGGCGTCGCTGGTGCCGGCGATGACCAATGCCCGGCTGGGCAGCTGCTGATCCAACACGCCCGGCCCATCGGGCAGCTTCCCCTGGCTGTCGTGACAGCCTGGCTCCAGCGTTGCCCATCTCGCATAGGGTCTGCCGTTCAACCATCCTCGCCACTGCGCCGCCCCCAGCGCCATGCGCCGGTTCGCCGCCCTCTACAGCGCCCTTGACGCCAGCAGCGGCACCAGCGCCAAGGTGGCAGCCCTGGTGCACTTCTTCCATGCAAGCGAGCCGGCCGATGCCGCCTGGGCCCTGCACGTGCTCCTGGGGAAGCAGGGCAAGCGGCTGATCACCGGCCGGCGGCTGCGCCAGATCTGCCTGGAGGGCACGCCGCTGCCGGAGTGGCTGTTCGACGACTGCTACGCCCATGTGGGCGATTCCGCCGAGACGATCGCCCTGCTGTGGCGCCAGGTGGCACCGGAGCAGAGCGATCGTCAGGCGGCTGAGGCTGGGCCGGATGCCGCCTCCCAGCCCCTGCATCGCTGGCTGGAGGAACTGCTGCCCGCCGCCGCCGCGCTGGCGGATGCCGAGCAGACCCAGGCCGTGCACCAGCTCTGGCAGGGCCTGGGAGCGGCCGAGCTGCTGGTGGCCAACAAGCTGCTCACCGGCGGCCTGCGGGTGGGGGTGGGCCAAGGCCTGGTGCTGCGCGCCCTGGCCCAGCTCAGCGGCCTGGAGGAAGCGCTGCTGCAGCAACGCCTGATGGGCGGCTTCCGCCCCAGCGCCGAGGCCTACCAGGCCCTGCTCGCTCCAGCCGGACAGCAGGAGGCCGTGCCCAGCCGCCCCTATCCCTTTTTTCTGGCCTCCCCGTTGGAGCTGGCCTCTCCCCTGGAGCTGGCCGCCCCCCTGCCCGGCCCCACAAGCGCCTGGCTGGTGGAGTGGAAGTTCGACGGCATTCGCGGCCAGCTGATCCGCCGCGCTGGCCAGGCCTTCCTGTGGAGCCGCGGCGAGGAGTTGATCAACGCCGCCTTCCCGGAGCTAATCAGTGCCGCCGCCGCCCTGCCGGAGGGCACCGTGCTCGACGGCGAGATCCTGGTGTGGCCGCCCGCTGCCCAGCAACCTTCGCCGTTTGCCCAGTTGCAGCGGCGGTTGGGCCGCAAGGCACCTGGCAAAACACTGCTGGCGGAGTGTCCGGCAGCGTTCGTGGCCTACGACCTGCTCGAACGGGGAGGCGACGACTGGCGCCCCAGGCCCCTAAGCCAGCGCCGCGCCGCCCTGGAGGAGCTGCTCCAGCAGGTTGCTTCGGCGGCAGCCAACCCGGTTGCCGGGCTCCTGCGCCTCTCCCCCCGCCTGGCCCTGGCCAGCTGGGAGCAGCTGGAGCCGCTGCGCCAGCAGGCCGCGACCGCCGCCGCTGAAGGCCTGATGCTCAAGGCCCTCGAATCGCCCTATCTGGCCGGCCGCAAGCGGGGCCACTGGTGGAAGCACAAGCGCGACCCCTACACGCTCGATGCGGTGTTGCTCTATGCCCAGGCCGGCAGCGGCCGCCGGGCCAACCTGTTCACCGACTACACCTTCGGGCTGTGGGATCGTGCTCCCGATTCCGGCAATGCCACCACTGGCGCTTCAGCTGCTGGCAGCCCACCCCAGCTGGTGAGCTTCGCCAAGGCCTACTCCGGCCTTGACGACGGCGAGATCTCCGCCCTCGACCGCTGGATTCGCAGCCACACCACCGAGCGCTTCGGGCCGGTGCGGGCGGTGCAACCCGAGCAGGTGTTCGAGCTGGCCTTCGAGGGGCTGCAGCGCTCCAGCCGGCACAAGAGCGGCATCGCCGTGCGCTTCCCCCGCATCGCCCGCTGGCGCCACGACAAGCCCGCCCACGAGGCCGACAACCTCGCCGCCGCCCTGGCGCTGCTGGAGTCCTGAGGGGGTTGGCTATGCGCTGATCGAAGCGCAGACGCCGCTCACGCTCGCCATCATGGGGACACCAGTCCGGCTCTGCCCATGCCCCGCCTGATGCCACCGGGCCTGGGCCTGCAGCGGCGCGATCGCCAGCCGGAGGTGATGGATCATCCGGGATTGGATCCGGCCGAGCACGCCCGTGCCTTGGCCGGGCTGCGGCGCATCAATGGCATCAGCGGATTGGCCGGGAGCCTGCTGGCGCCGATCGAAGCCCTGGCCCGCCGCCGGGGCGACGCCCCCCTGCGGGTGCTGGAGCTGGCCTGCGGGGGTGGCGACACCGCCATCGACCTGGCCCTGATGGCCCGGCGCCGGGGCCTGGCCCTGGAGCTACGCGCCTGTGATCTCAACCCGGAAGCGGTGCGAATCGCCCAGACCAATGCCCAACGGCGCGGCGCAGCGGTGCAGTTCTTCTGCGCCGATGCCCTGGCCGCTCCCCCAGCGCCAGGGGAGGCCGACGTGGTGTTCTGCTCCCTGTTTCTGCACCACCTCCCCGATGCCGATGCCGAGCGCCTGCTGGCGCTGATGGCCCAGCGGGCGTGCCACCTGGTGCTGGTCAATGACCTGATCCGCAGCCGCCTGGGCTACGCCCTGGCCTGGGCCGGCACCCGCCTGCTCAGCCGCTCCTGGGTGGTGCACACCGATGGACCCCTGTCGGTGCGGGCAGCCTTTCAACCGGCCGAAGTGCTGGCCACGGCCGAGCGGGCCGGGCTGGCCGGAACCTCACTGCAGCGCTGCTGGCCCGAGCGTTACCTGTTGTGCTGGCAGCGTGGTCTGGGGGAAGACCATGGCTGAATTGCAGAGCGCCAGGCCCAATCAGCTCCAACCCCTCCCCTCCCCAAGCTGGGATGTGGTGGTGGTCGGGGCGGGCCCAGCCGGAGGACTGGCAGCCCTGGATCTGGCCCAGCGCGGCCTGCGGGTGTTGCTGGTCGAGAGGCGCGAGCTACCCCGATGGAAGGTGTGTGGCTGCTGCCTGAATGCCCAGGCCCAGGCGGTGCTGGCGGCGGTGGGCCAGGGCCAGCTGATCGACAGCCAGGGCGGTGTGCCGCTGCGGCGACTGCAGCTGGGCCACCGGGGCCATCGGGCATCGCTGGCCCTGCCCGATGGCCGTGCCCTGTCGCGGGAGCGGTTCGACCAGGCGCTGGTGGAGGCAGCGATCGCCGCCGGAGCCCGTTTCCAGGCCAGCACCACGGCCCACCTGGGTCCGGCGGACGCCACCGGGCGAGCCGTGACGCTCCAGGGACGGGGCAGCCGCCAGCTCCAGTCGGTGCGGACCAAGGTGGTGCTGGTGGCCGCCGGCCTGGCCCAGCGCTGCATCCCCGCCAGCGAGGCCGGTGCCGGGTTCATCCAGCGCCACTCCCGGATCGGGGCGGGCTGCGTGCTGCACGACGAGGCGGCCGCCTATCCAGCCGGCAGCATCCACATGGCCATCGGCAGCCAGGGCTACGTGGGGCTGGTGCGGCGGGAGGACGGCCTGCTCAACCTGGCGGCGGCCTTTGATCGCCAGGCCCTCCAGTCCACGGCCCCAGGCAACAGCGGCGCCGCCAGGGCGGCCCGGGCCGTGCTGGAGAGCACCGGCTTCGCGATCCCAGTGGGGCTGGAGCAGGCGCGCTGGCAGGTCACCCCCGCCCTCAGCCGCCGTGCCGCGGTGGTGGCCGGCGAGCGCTTTCTGGTGCTGGGCGATGCGGCGGGCTACGTGGAGCCCTTCACCGGCGAAGGAATGGCCTGGGCCCTCACGGCCGGCGCCGCCGCAGCGCCCCTGGTGCTGGCTGGACTCGACGGGTGGAGCCTGGCCCTGGAACGGCGCTGGGAGCGGGAACTGGAGCTGCGGATTGGCCGCCGCCAACGCCTCTGCCGGGGGCTGGCCCTGCTGCTGCGTCAGCCGGGGGCCACTGCCCTGGCCTTTGGTCTCAGCCAACACCTGCCGGCCCTGGCGGAGCAGCTCGTGGCCCAGCTCAACCATGTGGCCATCCCCCCCCGGCAGGTGGCGCCATGCCCCTGAGCATCCGCGGCCTTGGCATCGCGGTGCCGCCCCACCAGGTGAACCAGGCCGAGGCCATGGCCCTGGCCGAACGGGTGAGTGCCGACAGTGCCAGCCGGGCGGCGCTGGTGCGGCGGATCCAGGGGCGCACCCAGGTGCGCCAGCGGGGCAGCGTGCTGGCCACCGGCAACCCCGACCAGCACCCGATCAGCGAGCGGCTGCCCTTTTACGGGAGCCGGAGCCCCAGCACGGCGGCCCGCATGGCCGCGTTCGCCGACCATGCCGCTCCCCTGGCCCTGGCGGCGGTGCGCGGCGCCCTGGCCGAGGCGGCGATCGAGGCCCAGCGAGTCACCCATCTGATCACCGTGAGCTGCACGGGTTTCCAGGCGCCGGGCGTAGATCTGGCCCTGATTCACCAGCTGGACCTGGATGCGGGGGTGCAGCGCACCCACGTGGGCTTCATGGGCTGCCACGGCGCCCTCAACGGCCTGCGGGTGGCCCAGGCCTTTGTGGAGGCCGATGCCGATGCGGTGGTGCTGCTCTGTGCGGTGGAGCTGTGCAGCCTGCACCTTTATTACGGCTGGGATCCCGAGAAGGTGGTCGCCAATGCCTTGTTCGCCGATGGGGCCGCCGCCCTGGTGGCCACAGCCCGGCCCGCGACCCCCAGCCCCGACAACCCCGATCCTGGCCCTGGTCTCTGCCTTCAAGCCACCGGCTCCACCGTGATCCCCCACACCGCAGAGTTGATGCACTGGCAAATCGGCGACCACGGCTTCGAGATGGGGCTCTCCCCGCGGGTGCCGGAAGCAGTGGCCGGCCAACTACGGCCCTGGTTAGAGCGCTGGTTGCACCCCAGGGGGGTTCAGCTCGCGGACATAGCCAGCTGGGCGATGCACCCCGGCGGCCCCCGCATTCTGCAAGCCTGCGCCGTAGCTCTTCAGTTGGAGCCTCACCAGATCGCGGCGTCTGAAGCGGTGCTGCAGCAGCACGGCAACATGTCGTCGGCCACGATCCTGTTCATCCTCGATCGCCTGCGGCGCGCAGCAGCTCCCGGGCCGTGCCTGGCCCTGGCCTTCGGACCCGGGCTCTGCGCCGAAGTGGCACTGCTGAATAACGACACTTAGTTATCTTGGCGCTATCGCTGCCCAGCGAATCGATCCCCGGGATCACCAGGGCACGGCACTGCATCGCTGAATCCGCAGGCACATCCCCGAGCGCTTCAGGCCGGTGCGGTCGGTGGAGGGGATGCAGGTGCTGGAGCTGCCCTTCGATGGGCCTCGCCCGCTGGCGCCATGGCAAACCCGCCAGCGAAGCCGACCCCTGGCGAGCGCCAGGGCGCTGCTGGAACGGCGCGAGACACAGGCGAAGATGATCACCATGTGTGGAGCTCTATGGAGCCTTTGGTTAGAGCGGGCGAGCCAGGCATGCCCAAGCAGGATTACGTGAGTGGCAGGGCAAAATGAGTGTGCTCACAGGAACAAGTGGTTATCGGACCCGTGAACCACGGCTAGCTTTCGGTGAGATATAAGTGGAAGCCTTGCAGACGAAAAGATCCGCGGGAACCGATCCGCAGCTATTGCCGTGGTTCGCAGAAGGAAACCCTCAACCCGGGGTGGTTATAGGAACCTGCTAATAAAGAGTTGGGCTGTCTAACGACGGCAAACTACAAGGCCAGAACGGATGCATTGCTTTTCTGTTGACACCTATAGGGGAGAAGGACTCTCATTTCCATACCATTCAACTGCATATTCATAAAGACTGTCAAGAACCTCAGAAAGCTGTTTCCCGCGCTCAGTCAATCTGTATGCAACTCTAGGAACCGTGCCTTGCTCCACTTGTCTGCTAACAAGCTGAATTGACTCCAATAAGCGCAGTCTATCTGCAAGGACCTTTGTAGATATTCCATTGACCTTCCGCTTCAGTTCACCGAAGTGTAATTCGCCATGTGAGCTTAGGATCCACAAGATGTAGATGGTCCACTGTGCAGAAATATGTCCCATTAACAGTTCAAGCGGGCAGCACATCTGCTTGACCATTGGACGGAGTAGGTAGTTACCAAATGGAAGCTAATTGACTTGTGCGTCGGATGGCGCGAGGTTTGCGCTGTCCCGAACAGGCCCAACGCTAGTCCATGGGAACGCTACTGCACATTGACTCAAGTCCTCGCGGCGAAAATTCCAGCTCGCGACTACTTGCCAGCACCTTTACTGCAGCATGGAAGGAGATCCATCCTGACGACAAAGTTATCTATCGCGACCTTAGGAACACGTCTATACCTCATATCACAGAAGAATAGATTGCCGCAGATTTCACGCCAAGGGATGCATTGAGAGCGGAGCAGCGCCAGGTTCTTGGGCTGTCCGACATATTGGTAGATGAGTTCCTTGCAGCAGGTAGATGTTTATATAGCGTTCCGATGTATAATTTCGGATCCCATCCAACTTCAAAGCTTATATTGACAATCTTGTTCGCTTTGATCGAACATTTACATCTGAGCACGGATGCTATCAAGGGCTTGCAAAAGAGAAAAAGGTTCTTTTTGTCACCGCTCGCGGCGTTGAGTATGGCTCAGGCTCGCCCTATCGGGGATGGGATGCTCAAGAGCCTGGGCTAAGGTA
>JBIKUY010000268.1:0-3731 GCA_044347355.1 Prochlorococcaceae cyanobacterium
GTTTTCAGCACAAGTGATGGGAGCTAATCAATACATGCTAGGCGTGCTAACTTGTTGCGGACAGGCTTGCAATGCTCCGCAACGCCTAGGCCCTTGAATGCCATCCCCCCTTTTTAGTTTTGCGAAAAGATTGGCTCTTGGCTGGTCGTGCTTAGGCGCCGATAACAACGACCTGGTGTCGGGCCTTTATTCCATGGAGGGTTAATCAATTGCACGTTGATCATGTGGTTATGGCATTTTGGCCGTTCAACATCATCTCGATTAGATCATTAAGTGCACACGACTGTGATTTCATCGGCACGATTGAGATTAATCGCGAGACTTCAAGCGGGATTGCCCTTCGGATTCGAGTTAAGGCAGGCCCTTGGTCAGCATTATAATAAATCGCAGCGAAAAGATGGTTTTCATGGGCCGTGCATTGCAGCGCGCATCCTGGGGCCAGGCGGCTTCCGCCGTGTTGGGCGGATCTCAGCCCTGATGGGGTTTGCCATCACCCCAGGCCCTTCGTGATCGCGCTGGTTCTGCATCGTTGGTATTGCCATTGTTGTTGCTTGCGTCTTCGTCCTGTGGTGCACCAGGGGAGGACTTCTCCCGATCGGTCGGGTCTCCTCCCTGTCCCGGCCTCCCTCCTCGCCGCAGGCGGCCAAGGGATCGATCACGCTGGCAGCAGCGAGAAGCCTGCTCATGCGGTCCATGGCTTGGAGCGGCTCTGGGGCAACCCCACTCTGGCGATGAAATCACAGCTCATCCGGCGATTGACTGCCTTTGGATGCACGCGCAGGCGTCACAGACCTGAACCTGTCCCTTGCCCACATTCCGCGCGGCAGCTGGGCCTATGAGGCTTGTTCCGGGCCTCTCCTATCTGGTGCCCCAAGGCCCCGTTTGTGGAGTCCGCCTGCTTATGGGTTCGCCGCGATCCCTCCGGCATCCAGAAGCTCGCCACCACCCCCTGGGAGGTCGACATCCTGGGCTGCTGCGATCAGTCCGTCACCACGATGCGGCTGATCGATTCCCGCCAGGCAAGCGTTTGCCTTTGCCTGCAAGCTCTAGGGCATCGATCACCGCGTCGATCAGCACCACATCAGTGAGGTAGACGCCACCGGAGTCGATGACAGCAAGAAACGCCTGCTCGGCGATCGGGGTCTGATGCGGATCGTCACCGATCTGCGGCCGCACCACCACAGGGGTGGCACGCGTCGTCACCGGCTGGGCTATGCCGGTTGATCGAGGCCTGCAATCTGGCGCCTGTAGCCAGACCAAGCGCCTCACGCAATTGCTGTGGAATGGTCAGTTGCCTTCTAGAGCTGGATCCATCGCGCTCTCTTTCCACGCTGCGCCCATACACCTCGTTGAGCTGGCGTTCGAACTCCTCGCGTTTGCGTTCGGCCCCAGGGGATCGGCAGTGCTGGAGGTGGCAGCAGGGGGGCGGGTTCAGCTGCTGGTGCGGCGGGCGCTCCGCCTGGGCTGCGCTCGCACCTCCCCTGGCCAGGTTTGGAGCAGACAATGGCCCCAGGTTCCCACGCAGCATGCCGTGGCCACCGGCATCACGGTCGCATCCAGCCCGAGTCCAGCTCAGCTGCAGAGCCTGAACGCATCGAGCTGCCCCACCTGGGGATGAGGGATGCGGTTCCAGCTCGATTCCTGTGTGCTGATCGACGCCCTTGAAGGAGCTGAGCGCTTGCGCCGCCACACGTTGCATCAGCTGCAGCGTGTGGCGGATGCCAACTGGCTGATCAGCGATTTGGTTCGCCTGCTTGCTTTTCGTCGCTTCTTCGCCCTGCGGCCCCTGGAGCGTGGTGCCCTGGAACCTGTGCCCACCCGTTCGCCAATTCTGGACATGGCCAGTCTCCGGCCGTGGTGGCGGGCCACGGTTGCCAGACAGGCGGCTCAGCAGTTTCTTCTGCGTGTTGCTCAACCCGGTCGTAACCCGCGGTCAGGCCACCTCAGCACCCAAGGCGAGACAGGGCTTGCTGGGTATTGGCTACCTCGCAGATCGAGGGCCGTTGCCCGATGCGGGGCAGACAGGTGTGAGCAACGATCCTGCAGCCATTTGCTCTGGCCTGAGCCCATGCCGACAGTGAGCTGGCTGAAGCCCAGCCCGATGGCGTGCCCCCAAGGGCCAGGATCAGCACGGCGGAAGCTGCGCGTGCATCGCAAGACATCAACGTTCCTGCTCTGAGTGGGTTCCGTAGCCAAAGTGGGTTTGCCCAACAACTGCCACGAGCCATGGAACGCCTGACCCGGTTCCTTGCTGCTGCCAGCCTGATCGTCCTGTTGGCCGCCTGCGGCGGTGAGCGAAGCAGAGACAGGGACGACGGCCCAGAGGATCGGGAGAAGCCCTCCCTGGGTGCGCCCCAAGACGATGACGACGATGAGGACAAGAACGACGGGCAGGAATCCCGCAGTGATGAGGAGAACGACGCCGATGATTAGGCACCACTGTTTTACGCCCTGGCGTCGACACGCCGTTGTTCCTGGCTCCGGTGACCATCGCTGAGCTGGGCCGCGGGGTGGAATGGATCCGCCATCGGTGTGATCACCCTGATGGCCCCGCGCCAAGCCAAAAATCTTGTAAAGCGTCTTGCCGGTGTTGTCGAAGGCCCCCCTGTCCTGGTTCCAGGCGTCTGCCGGCGGGTCGGAGACGCCGGGTTTGACCGCTTGCCGGCGGCTGCTTGCGCGGCAGACCGCCTACCCCAGGACAGCTTTTGGTAGGGCTTGTGAGCGGAAGAGTGAGGCATGCGAATAGCCTCAACAGATCGTTCCGTGATCTGAGACCTCCCGTGCAGAACTGGCAGCTGTGGGCCGCAGCTGCGGCGGTCTTTGCGGCAGTCACTGCCCTGCTGATCAAGGTGGGCGTGCAGGGGGTTGATGCGGGCATGGCCACCCTGTTTCGCACCCTGGCCGTGGCGATCGTGCTGGCGCTGGTGCTGCTGGCCAGCGGCCGGCTCGACTGGCAGGAGCTGCGTCAGCTCCCGGCTCTCAGCCTGGGAGCGCTGGCACTCTCGGGTCTGGCGACCGGGGTGTCGTGGTTCTGCTACAACCGCGCCCTGCAGCTGGGCCCCGTGGCGGGAGTGGCGGCGCTCGACAAGCTCAGCGTGGTGCTGATCGCCGTGCTGGCGCTGGTGTTTCTGGGCGAGCAGCTCGACATCAGAGCCTGGTTCGGTGTGCTGCTGATGGCCGTTGGTGCTGCCCTGGTGGCCTGGGTGTAGCCCTCCAGCGCCTGCCGACCGAGGGCCATGTCTGGCAGGGAGGAAGCAGCCTGGAGTGCCGTGTTGCTGCTGTTCCCCAGCCGTAGCCAGATGAAGTGGCGGTGTTTGGTGATCACCACCGCCTTAGCGGCCCGTGCCCCCGACATCGAGCTCCAGCACATCCCGCATACGCATGCGCACTCCGCCCTGTTGCCTCCCTTCCATCGCTGCCGAAGTTCAGCCCACCCACTGGCCCGTGCTCCGACGCGAGAGCACCACCTGCCGCGCCTGGTGGCGGTTTCGTTCAGCGGCCGCCATCGCGTGATGGAGGCGTCCCAGGGCCGGGGTGTCGCTTGGCCAAAGCTGCAGTAACCGCAAGCGTTGAAACAGGCGCGGGTGGGCACCAGCGTGACGCTGGGGCTCCAGGTGACCACCCGGGAGTTGAGTGCTGGCCAGGGCAATGACATCCCCCTTCACAAAGCGCGCAATGTTCCGTTACAGTCGCCAGTGACGGGATTCCGTCCCCGGCGGGAAACCGCCCTA
>JBIKUY010000014.1:0-14062 GCA_044347355.1 Prochlorococcaceae cyanobacterium
ACTGAACCCCTGGCACTACAGAGGTGATGAGCTCTACCTCTCGATCAGCATGGGCGTGGCCTTCAGCAGCAGCGCTGCGGGTGATGTCACTGGGGGCCTCAGCCCGGAGGAACTACTGCGCCGGGCGGATCTGACGATGTACGGGGTGAAGAGCAGTGGGCGGGACGGCATTGCCATCTACAGCCGATCTTCAGATCTGCTCGTGCAGCATGGTGTGGACCTGCGCCACCACCTGGAGCAGGCCCTGCGCCACGACAGGCTGCTGCTGCATGGTCAGCCCCTGGTGGATCTGGCCAGCGGCGACTTGCTCGGCGCCGAGGCACTGGTACGCCTGCACACAGCGACAGCCGAGCTGGTGAACCCCGAGGAGTTCATCCCAGTGGCTGAGCGCTCAGGGCTGATCGTGCCCGTGGAGCGCTGGGTGATGGCACAGGCGCTGCGCACCCTCGCCATCTGGCAAGCAGCAGGGCTGCCCTGGCGGCTGGCCATCAACATCAGCCCCCAGCACCTTGAGCAGGAGCAACTGGCCGATGAATTGCTGTTCATGCAACAACAGTATGGCGTTGATCTAAGCGCACTCAGCGTGGAGATCACGGAAACGGTGCTACTCAAAGCCCACGCCCGCGTCAACCACAACCTCAGCCGACTGAAGCGAGCCGGGGTCACAATCGCCCTGGATGATTTCGGCACCGGCTACTCCAGCCTCGGCTGGCTCAGTGAGCTGCCGATCGATCAGGTAAAGATCGACCGCTCGATCATCGCCCGGGTAACGGACGATCGACGAACCGCTGCCCTGGTGCGGGGGTTCGTGCAGGTGTTCAAGGATCTGGACCTGACTGTGGTGGCCGAGGGCATCGAAACCGAGGCCCAGCGCCAGGCATTGCTGGCCATGGGATGCGCGGTGGGCCAGGGCTTTCTGTTCGGCAGGCCTACGCCCATGGAGCAGGCGCCCTGGGCCCTGTGATCCTGCAGCCCTCGTCCCATCAGCCAGACATAGCGCCGGGTCGCGGCGATCTGCCTAAGGTTTGGTCGATGCGCTCCGGCCACCTGTTCGGGCTATGACCACCACTGACTGGCTTTGGCTCTTGCATCCCGCCCTGGCCGTTGCCCTTGTGTATCCACTGCTCGGGGCGGGGCTCCAGCTGGCGATCCAGACCCGCCGGCGCCGACTGAATCAGAGCAAGGCCCCGGTGAGCGTGGGCGCGGAGCACACGGCCCTGGGCCGCTGGCTCACGGCAGCGGTGGTGGCCATCCAACTGATCGCCTACGCAGTGGTGATCCTCACCAAGCAACCCAGCCAGCTCGATCCGGGCCGCTCCGCCTTGCTGCTGGTCGTGCTCACCGGCACCGTGCTGGCCCTGGTGGCCCTCTGGCGGGTGCGGCGAGCGGTCTACCGGGCCAGCTTTGCCCTGCTCTGCTGGATCGGGGTGATCGGTCTGGGGATGCAGCCGGAAGTGTGGCGGCTAAGCGACAACCCCCTCGATCCCGCCTTCTGGCAGTCGCACTTCTGGGGCGGCATGGGCCTCACCGGGCTACTGCTGTTCGCCCTGGCCGCCCAGCCTGAGATTCAGCGCCAGCTGCGCTGGCGCCGGCTGCACCTCACCGCCAACGCCCTGGCGGCGTTGATCTTCATCACCCAGGGCATCACCGGCCCCCGCGACCTGCTGGAGATCCCGCTCAGCTGGCAGAAGCCCACGATCTGGGGCTGCGACTTTCAGCAGCGGGTGTGTCCGCCGTTCGCCCCCGCCCCTGACCAACAGCCACCGGGCTGATGCGCCTGCCCTGGGCCGTGTTGCTACTGGCCCTGCTGGCGGCCCGTTACGTGCACTGGCGCGTGACCGCCTCCCTCAACCTGGACACGCCGCTGTCGGCAACCCTGAGTGTGCTGCTGCTGGCAGCCGAGCTATGGCTGCTAGGCCATGGTTTTCTGCAGCAGCTGTTCAGCCTGGCGCCCGAGCTCCCCAGCCAGGTGGAGATGCCCGACCGCAACGACGACCGGCCGGCCGATCCGGCTTCTCCACCCTCCGTGGAGGTGCTCGTGCCGAGCTATGGCGAGCCCGTGGAGGTGGTGGAGCGCTGCCTGCGCGGTTGCCGAGCCCTCGCCTATCCCCACGTGCGCGTTTGGTTGCTCGATGACGCAGCCCGCCCGGAACTGGCCGCACTGGCCCAGCGGCTGGGCTGCCTCTACAGCAGCCGCGAGCAGCGCCAGCACGCCAAGGCCGGCAACCTCAACCATGTGCTGACCCAGCTTGAGGGCGAGCTGATCGCCGTGTTCGATGCCGACGTGGTGCCTGTACGGGAGTTTCTGCAGCGCACCGTGGAGCCGTTCAGCGATCCCGAGGTGGGCCTTGTGCAGACACCCCAGACGTACATGAATGCCGATCCGGTGATCCGCAACCTGGGGCTGGAGCGCTGGCTCATGCCCGATGAGGAAAGCTTCTACCGCTGGATTGAACCGGTACGCCAAAGGCTGGGAGCTGTGGTGTGCGCGGGTACCTCGTTCGTGGTGCGGCGCCAGGCCCTTCTGGCGGTGAAGGGCTTTGAAACCGGCACCCCCTCGGAGGACCTGGCCACCGGCATCCGGCTCACGGCCGCCGGCTGGCGGCTGGTGTTCCTGGACGAGAAGCTGAGTGCCGGCCTCGCCCCCCTCACCCTGGCAGCCCTGGCCCGCCAGCGCTGCCGCTGGGCCAGCGGCACCCTGCAAACCCTGCGCACCGGCGCCAACCCGCTGCTGATCCCAGGGCTGAATCCCCTGCAGCGGCTGGCTTTTCTGGAGGGCATCCTGCACTGGCTCAACGTGCTGCCCCAGCTGGTGCTGGTGCTGATGCCCCTGAGCCTGGGGGTGCTGGGCGTCGCGCCGCTGCGGGTCAGCGGTGCGGGGCTGCTCTCCATGGCCCTGCCGCTGGTGCTGGCCCAGCTGCTGCTGGCGCGCTGGTTCAGCGCCCACAGCCGCACGGCCCTGATGCCGGAGTTTTACCGCTGGGTGGTGCTGGTGCCGCTGGCTTGGACAGTGCTCACCACCCTGCTGGGACGCGCCCAACCCTTCCGGGTCACGCCCAAGGACTTGCCCAGGGGCCGGGGCAGCTCACCGGAGATCCGACTGTTGCTGCCTTTGCTGGGATTGCTGAGCCTGCAGGGGGTGGCCCTGGTGAACCTGGTGCCGCTGCTGCGCGGCACGGCACGGATCAGCCTGGCGCCGGTGTCAGCGAGCACCCTGGCCCTGGGCGTGAGCTGGGCACTGCTCAATGCGCTGCTGCTGCTGGCCGGTTTGCGCTGCTGTCGCGACAGGCCGCGGCGCAGCGCCACCCCCTGGTTGGCCTGGGGGAACATCGTGCGGCTCGAGGGCCGACCGGCCCAGCTGAGCGCCATCAGCGAAGACGGCCTGGAGCTACGGCTGGCAGCCGATGAAGCAGGCGAAGACTGGTTACCAGGGGCTACAAACCTTCAACTCAGCTTGGCGAACGGTGACGGCTGGCCGGTAGAGCTTGAAGCACGCTCCGGACGTTGCCTGGGCTGCTGCTGGGGCCCGCTGAGCGAGAGCCAGCGATCCCGGCTGCACCACCTGCTGTACCAGCGCAGAGGCCAGTGGCCCACGCGGCGGGCACCGGCCGAACCGCTGGCCCTGGCAGCCACCTTGCAGCGGCTCGTCAGGCCCATGCCCCCGGAGGACTGGTTTCAGCGCAGCCTCTTACCCGTGCGGCCGCCAGGGCAGAGAGAAACGGGAGTTGCGGTGGGGTTCTGACCCAGCCAAGGCAGTGTTCTGCCGTTAGTGGAGATCAATGCTCTCTAACAGGATCCGGCAAAGGTGGAGACGATCGGCATCGACAGCCCAGCCAACGATCTGGGCGTGGCTGGCCGCGTGATCCGCCTGCATCTCAGCGGCCACCTCCGCGTGCAAAATCTCCAACTGGCGCACAATCGCCCAGGCAATCTGTTGATCTTCAAATGCAGAAGTATCCAACCTGTTGATGAAATCAAGCACCTGCAATACCTTTGCAGTGGTAAAGCATTCGTCCTCCCTGAATCGATTGGCCTGCTGCATCGCGAGCAGTTGATCGGCAGTGGCGGGGATCGATCCGAACAGATCAGAATGCGCGGCGTCGTGACCCTGAGTCATGGCTCCACCATGGCGAGAATCCCAGCTTCGTGGCAATCACCCCAAAGACGAGAACTTGATGTGGATCAGCATCACACTGGCATCAACTAACAGCAGATCGCCACCTGGCGCCGCAGATGACCAACTCCACCACTGACGAAGGTGAGAACCGAGCCAAATGGCTGAGCAGATGCAGGGTGGGCCAGCGACCGGATCAGCCAACCCGCTCCACCCTGATCAGAGTGAAGGCGTCATCCCCAGGAGATGGTTATGTTCCTGAAGATCCGCCACGACGACGACAGCAGCCTGGTGGAGGTGCTCGACGTGCAGCAACTGTTCGATCCATTTTCCACCCATGTGCTTGGACGGCTGCACGCGGGTGAGGAACTGCAAGATCCCGGTACCCTGAGCAAGGTGGAGCTGCGCTTTCCCTCCGGCGAACCCCTGCCCCGCTGCTGGGTGGATCCGCACTACCAGTCCTCGATCGATTCAGTTGTTGTCGGGTAGCAAGCCTGGCTGAGGGCGATCGGGGATGGGCTTCACCAGCAGTTTGTCCACGCGGTTGCCATCCATGTCCACCACCTCGAAGCAATAGCCCTGCCAGTCCAGTCGATCGGCTTCGCGGGGAATGCGCTCCAGGCGATGCATCACAAAACCAGCCAGAGTGTGATAACTGCCCTCCTGATCAATCGCAAAGATGTCACGACCAACGAGGTCGGCGAAGGTGTCAAGATCCAGCCCTCCATCCACCAGCCAGGAGCCATCCTCACGGGTTGTGATCAGCGGAATATCCTGATCCTCCAGGGAGGGGAGGTCACCCACGATCCCCTCCATCAGGTTGTTGAGGGTCACCAGGCCTTCCACGCCACCGAATTCATCGGTGACCAGGGCAATGTGAATCCCGCTGCGCTTGAACTGCTCGAGCACGGAGAGAGCTCTGGTGCTCTTGGCCAGATAGTGGGGCGGCTGCACCAGCTGGCGTAGATCCATCGGCTCGCCACTGATCCTGGCTGCCAACAGATTGCGCACGTTCACCACCCTCAGGCATTGATCGAGGCTGCCGTCACCCACGGGTAGCCGGGAATGGGGACTGGCCAGGGCTTGCTGCAGGCTCTGCTCCATGGGGTCCTCCAGATCCAGCCAGTGGATGGCCGTGCGCGGCGTCATCAGGGTCTTGATCGTGCGATCACCGAGGCGCAGCACCCGCTGCACCATGTCGTGCTCCACCTCTTCGAACACGCCGGTGTCCGCCCCCTGACGGATCATCGCCTTGATCTCGTCCTCGGTGATGGTGGGCTCGCCGCTAACGGCCACCCCCAGCAGCGCCAGGAAGGCATCGGTGGCGCTGCTCAACAGATGCACCAGAGGGGCACCGATGCGGGAGATGGCGGCCATCAGGGGAGCCATGGCGCAGGCCAGCCGCTCCGGATTGGCCAGGGCCAGGCGCTTGGGCACCAGCTCGCCGATCACCACGGAGAGGAAAGTGATCACGGCCACCACCAGCACCAAACTCAACCCCTCGCTGTAGGCAGCCAGGGGGGCAACCCTGGCCAGCACACCATCCAGCCGATAGGCGATGGTGGCCCCACCCACGGCGCCGGTGAGGATGCCGATCAAGGTGATGCCGATCTGCACGGTGGAGAGGAACTGGTTGGGCGCAGCCGCCAGTCGCAGCGCCACCCGCGCCGAGCGATGCCCTTGCCGGGCGAGCTGCTCAAGGCGGTGGCGACGGGAAGAAACAATCGCAAGTTCCGCGCCGGAGAACAGGCCATTGGCCAGGATCAGCCCCAGGATGATCAGGATGTCCTGTGCCAAGTGAATGTTCGTCATCACGATCGACGAATCGTAAGTGGATGAACCACAGCAACATCAGCACATTGAAAGCACTATATCAACGCCCTCAATGGGCGCCCCACAGTACGCATTTTGGCCGTTAATGGGAGAAGCTTCAAGCATACCGTCAACCGGATTAGCGGATCACCCCATAGATCATTAACGCTACACATTCCATGAGAACTTCTGAATGGCGCCACTCAAGCTTCAGCCGCTGAGTTGAGCCGCTGAATTGAGCCGCTGAATTGAGCAGCGGTGTTGTACCACTCAGACTCCCTGCCTCTGCTCTCGCCAGGCCAGCATCTGCCAGGCCAGAATGATCAGCACAGCCGGAGCCACCAGCACGAGGGCGACAAGGCGGTACTCATCGGAAAACCCCGGGGCCAGGTTGAGCAGCAACTGCTCCACCAGATAGGCGCCGTAGAGGAACAGCAACAGTCCTCCCTCCATGCGTGTGATCACACCACCTGTCCAGAAGATCGGCAGACACGCCACGGTGGTGAGCACCATGATCGGCAGATCCCGCTGGATCATCACCACATCCACGCCCAGACCACGCCCCCCAGAAACCACGGCACAAAGCCCAAAAATCAAGAGCTGGTTGAGCAGGTTGCTGCCGATCACGTTGCCAATCGCCAGATCCGCCTTGCCGCGATAGGCCGCCACCACGGAGGTGATCAACTCCGGCATCGACGTGCCTGCGGCCACAATCGTGAGACCGATCACTGTGGTGCTCACCCCCAGCGACAGGGCAGCGGCTGTGGCGCCCTGCACGAGCAGCTGGGAGCCGCCCACTAGCAACCCCAAGCCTGCCGCCAGCTTGACAGCGGCCACTTGGGCAGAGCTGGTCTCATCCGCATCGATGCCGTTGTCCTCATCGGGATTCTCACTGGCGGTGCGCATCTCCCAGATCACATTCATCACCATGACCAGCAGCAGGGCTGTGCCCGACTGCCAGGTGACCTTGCCCGTGGAAGCCATGCCCCACACCGCCATCGACACCCCCAACAAAAGGGGTACATCCCGCCGGATCAGCCGGCTTTGCACCCGCAGTGGCAGAACCAGCGCGCTCAGACCCAGCACCACCAGCACATTGAAGATGTTGCTACCCACCACGTTGCTCACAGCCAGGTTGTCGGCACCGGCCAAACCGAAATTGCCCTGAATCGTGGAGATCAGGCTGACGAACAGCTCAGGAGCACTGGTGCCCAGCGACACCACCGTGAGGCCGATCACGATCTGCGGAATGCCGAGCAGCAGAGAGAGGGCGACGGAACCTGCCACAAACAGCTCGCCACCGCCGAACAGAAGGGCAATGCCCAGCACGATCTGAACCGCACTCAATACAAATGGCGACATGGCGGAGACCCCATATCCACTGATTCTGAGGGCTGGATGACCAGCGCATCAGGTCAGGCTGTGCGCCGGAACCATCGTGCCAACTGGGCGGGCCAGTGCCTCGGTGTGTCGTTGACCCGCAGCTGCACTTGAAACATCGAGGCTGCCAGAGCCGTGCCTCCCCTCGCCAGCACCGCTGCAACATGCCAGATCAAGACCACGGCCACGACCAACCAGGCCGTCAGGTGGAGGCTGTACACGACGTGGTCGAGCTGTCCGCTGCGTAGCCAGTTTTCATCCATCAACTTGCCGCTGCCCACGGCCAGCGCCAGGCCCAGCAGGGCGGCAGCGTTGGCCGGCCGGTTCAGACGCCAGCGTCCCAGGCTCAGGGCATAGAGCACAAACAGCAGCGCGGGAGGCCAGAGGAAAACGCCAACCATGCCGTGGATGTCAATCCAATCGCCTCCGGGCGACCAGGCCAGGCGACCCCAGCGGCCGTCGTGAAGGGAATAAACCAGCAAACCACTCAACCAGGCCAGCGGAACCAACATCGCCATGACGCCATGCAATAGCCGCAGCAGGGAGGGTTGGTATGGCGGAGTGATCAAGCCCATGCGCCGCTTTTCAGCAATCTCGTTCTCAGCATTCTGAAGATCGACCGATCAATCCAGGCTCAGGCGGCCGGGTATTCCAAGGTTTCGGAATACCCCTAGGGCGCCTCTACCCTCCCATCAAGCGATTGAATCGGGATGATCCATGCAGCTCTCGCCAGCCGAGCCGGTGTGGTCACTCTCCGGCGAGGCGCTCTGCCATGCCCTGCAAAGCACGGCGCGGGGGCTCACGGCCGCGCAGGCCCGTGAGCGACTGGAGCGGTTCGGAGCCAACCGCCTGCCTGCGGCGCCCCGCAGGCCCCTGATCCTGCGGCTGAGCGACCAGCTCCTGCATTTCATGGCCCTGCTGCTCTGGGTGGCGGGCGCCCTTGCGTTCGCAGCCGGCACACCCCAGCTGGGATGGGCAATCTGGGCGGTGGTGTTGATCAACGGGCTGTTTTCCTTCTGGCAGGAGTACCAGGCCGAACGCAGCCTGGATGCCCTGCGGCTGGCGCTGCCCCAGCGGGTGAGGGTGTGGCGCGACGGGCTGCTGGTGGAGTGCGACGCAGCTGAGCTGGTGCCGGGGGATCGCATTGCCCTGGAGGAAGGGGACCAGGTTCCGGCCGATGCCCGGCTGATTGCCGCCAGCGGACTGAGCCTCGATCTCGCGGTGCTCACTGGGGAATCGCTGCCGGTGGCCCGCCATGCCCGCGCCATGCCCGCCGGCCAGGGCGACCTGGCGATGCGCGAGCAACCAAACCTCGTGCTGGCGGGCACCACGGTGGCCCAGGGCCGGGGCGAGGCGCTGGTGTACGCCACCGGTGCCGAGACGGAATTCGGCCATGTGGCCCGGCTCACCGCCGCCACCGAGCGGGGGATGAGCACCCTGGAGCACCAGGTGGGGCGGATCGTGCGCACGATCACCACCATTGCCCTGGTGATGGCGGTATCGAGCTTTGCGCTCAGCTGGTGGCTGGTGGGGTTGGGCCCGCTGCCGAGCCTGGTGTTCGCGGTGGGGATCCTGGTGGCCAACGTGCCCGAGGGGCTGCTGCCCACGGTGACCCTGGCCCTGGCGATCGCCGTGCAGCGCATGGTGCGTGAGCAGGCCCTGGTGCGCCGCCTCTCGGCGGTGGAGACCCTCGGCTCCGTGAGTGTGATCTGCAGCGACAAGACCGGCACACTCACCTGCAACCGCATGGCCCTGGAGGCCACCTGGTTGCCCGCCGACGACCGCAGCCTGGAGCCGCTTCTGCTGGAAGGGGCCTGCCTCTGCTCCAACGCCCATCTCGAGCGCAGCAGCAGCAACCTGCGCTGGAGTGGCGATCCCACGGAAGCGGCCCTCTTGATCGCAGCCCAGGAGCACCAGCTGGATGTGGAGAGCCTGCGGGAGCGCCATCCCCGCCGTCGCGAGCTGCCCTTCGACTCCTACCGGCGGCGGATGAGCGTGGTGGTGGAAGCCGATGGTGACCGCCTGCTGCTGATCACCAAGGGGGCCCCGGTGGAGATGATCGCCCAGTGCAGCGCCGTCCGCACGGCCACGGGTACGGAGCCCTTGGATGGGGAGCAGCTGCGGCTGGCCCTGGAGGCCAACGACGCCCTGGCCAGCCGGGGCTACCGGGTGCTGGCGGTGGCGCAGCGTCTGGGCGATCAGGCTCTGCTCAGCGACCGGGCCGAGGAGCTCGAGCGGGACCTGGCGCTCGTGGGGCTCGTGGCGCTCTACGACCCACCGCGGCCAGAGGTGCCCGAGGCGATCCGCCAGTGCCACCAAGCCGGCATCCGGGTCACGATGGTGACCGGCGACTACGGCCTCACCGCCCAGGCGATCGCCCAGCAGATCGGCCTGCTTGGGCGCGAGTCGGCCGCTGCCCCTGCGGGCCTGGATCCCGCGCGGGTGATCGAGGGAGGCCATCTCGATCGGCTCAGTGACGTGCAGCTACGCCAATTGCTCAAATACAGGCGGAGGCTGGTGTTTGCCCGCATGGCACCGGAACAGAAACTGCGCCTGGTGCAGGCCTATCGCGCCCTGGGGGAGGTGGTGGCCGTGACCGGCGATGGCGTCAACGACGCACCCGCCCTGCGGGCCGCCGACGTGGGGGTTGCCATGGGCCGGATGGGCACCGATGTGGCCCGCGAAGCCGCCGACATCGTGCTGCTCGACGACAACTTCGCCACGATCGTGACGGCGGTGCGCTTCGGCCGCGGTGTGGTGGCCAACATCGGCAAGTTTCTGCCCTATGTGCTGGCCAGCAACGTGCCCGAAATGCTGCCCTTCCTGGCCATGCTCACCCTGGCCATCCCGGCAGCCCTGACGGTGCTGCAGATCCTGGCGGTGGATCTCGGCACCGATCTACTGCCGGCCCTCGCCCTGGGGGCCGAGCCCCCGGAAGCCGGCAGCATGCGCCTGCCGCCGCGCGGGCGAGATCAACCCCTGCTCACAGGGCAACTCCTGGTGCGCGGCTACCTGGTGCTGGGTGCCGTGGAGGCGGTGCTGGCCATGGCCGCCTACCTGCTCGCCTGGCGGGCCCAGGGCGTGGGATTGGCGGATCTGCAGGCCCTCGCTCCCGGCCTGCTCGACGGCACAGCCGCGCCCCACTGGCAGCTGATGCAGCAACAGGCTTCAGCGGCCACCTTCACCACCATCGTGCTCGGGCAGCTGGGGGCGCTGATGGCTTGCCGGAGTGAGAGCCAGCCCACCTTGCAGCGCTTCGGCATCCGTTGGCTGCGCCACAACCCGCTGCTGTTGCTCGGGATCAGCAGCGAACTGGCCATCACGGCGGCACTGGTGCTGGTGGCGCCGCTGGCGGCGGTGCTGGAGCTCGCCCCATTCCCGGCCAGCTGGCTGGGTTGGATGGTGCCGGTGCCGCTGCTGGTGGTGCTGGTGGATGACGCCCGCAAACATCTGCGGAACCGTGGTGCCTCAAATGCTGGCTGACTGAGTCCTCAATCAGCGGTGCTTAATCAGCGGTGCTCAATCAGCGCGCTGGCGGTGTAGCGCACCTTCGGCAGATTGGCGTATTTGTCGTCGGCACTGCGATAGCCACAGGCGCACACCACCCGGGTGCGGTAGGGGCTGCTCTCCAGCTCCAGGATGCGGTCGTACTCAGCCGGGGAGAATCCCTCAATCGGGCAGGTGTCGATGCCCAGCAGGGCGGCCGAGGTCATCAGGTTGCCCAGGGCGATGTAGAGCTGATTGCTGGCCCAACGCTCGATCTCGGCAGCACGGGGGCCGTCGATCAGATCCACCTGGATCATCTGGCGGTAGGTGTCAAGGCTGGAGAGCTCCTGGCCGCGGGCGGCGGCTACCGAAGCCACGAAGCGGTCGGCATCGGCCGCGGTGATCGTGCGCTGGGCCAGAAGCACCACCAGATGGGAGCAATCGGTGATCTGGCTCTGGTCCCAGGAATGGGGGCGCAGCTGCTGGCGCAGGGCCGGATCGTCGATCACCAGAAACTTCCAGGGCTGCAGGCCGTAGGAGGAGGGGCTGAGCACCAGGCAGTCCTCCAGGGCCTGCCATTGATCAGCGGGGATCGAGCGGGAGGGATCGAAGCTCTTGGTGGCGTAACGCCAGCGCTGGGCGGCGAGCAGCTCCTGAACCGAAATCGGCATCGTGTGACAGCACAACCTCAGCCCAGTCAACTGGATGGGGGCCGATTGGAGGCTGGCAAGGCCTGGCAACGGCTGGTGAGGGGGAGCGGGGGAGGAACTGGTGGGAGTCAGTCACCTGACTGTCCACAAGCGTGGTGTAGAGTGAATCTGATTCAACGATCACTCTTCAGCAGGTTTTCTTCCAGGCGGCGAGCTTCAAGGGTTTCACGATCCGGCATTTCTCCACTCGGCCAGCAACTTTCTTCAGGGCATTCAACGAATCGCGTTCATAAGTTCGTTCATTTCATGACCATTTACGTGGGCAACCTCTCCTTCGATGCCGAAGTGGAGGACCTTCAGCAACTGTTCGCCGAGTACGGCTCGGTGCGCAAGTGCACCCTTCCCCTCGACCGCGAAACCGGCCGCAAGCGCGGCTTCGCTTTTGTGGAAATGGCGGAAGCCAACGACGAGACCAAGGCCATCGACGACCTCCAGGACGTCGAGTGGATGGGCCGGATGATCCGGGTCAACAAAGCCGAACCACGTCCCGCAGCCTCCGGCGGCGGCGGTCGCTGGTGATCCGAGCCTTCACCGGCTCGAGCCGCCCCTGAGGGGCGGCTTTTTTGATGGGCGAGGCGTGACACCACCCCGTGCGTTACAAGACGTTACAGTGGTTTCATCACTCGCCATTTCTGGGACGGGCTGCTCAGCCCGTTTCATTGCCCTCCGCACTGATCGCCCCATGCAAACCGACTACACCGCTGCCATCCTTGGCGTGACCGCCCTGGTGATCGTTCTCACCGCGATGACGGTGTTCGTGCTCAGCCGCCCAAGCGACCTGGCTCCGCGCGCCCCGCGCTGATCACCCCTCCAGGCCCACAGGCTGACGCCCGCTGGCGACCCCGTGGAGCTCCGCAACCACGTCTGGTCCTGCCACAAGTTGTGCTTCCTCTTCTCCTTCCAGTGGAATGGCCATGGCCAGCGGGATTTCCGCTCGAGGAGCGGGCTGCAAGCCTGCCAGATCAAATTGAGCCGAGCCGGCAGGCACATCATCAACACCGGAAGGCACCAGTTCGGCGCTGCGGCTGGCCAGCTCCCAGGCACCACCCAGGCCATCGCGCAGCTGCAGCGGCCGACGGTGATCGACTCGCATACTGCCTGTGCGGTCCGTGAGCCGCACGCGCAGGCCCCCTGGAAAGTCGGGATCGGCCTGCTCAAACAAGGTGAGCGACCAGCTTCGACCAGCCTGATCCAACAGGGTCCAGCGCTGAGGTAGCTGGGCGAGGGCAGGGGCCGGATGGAACAACAGCACAGCCACAGCAAAGGCAAGAACAAAGGCCTGCAATGGCAGGGGCGCATGCCACTGCAGGGCCCAGGGGCGGCGGCCAAAGGAATCCGGCAGCAATGGGGCGGAACGAATGACAGGGGCATCTTGACTGACCATTTTTTGCAATAGCAGTGTTAATGCGATAGCGTTATACAAGGAAATTGAGCTTTCTCTTCGCCTCGATCTCATTCTGCTGACGTCCACCTGCATCGTTCACTCCCGAGCGACGCCTGATCATCCAGTCGGCCTCCTTCAGCAACAGCCGCTGCGGGCACGTCTTCCTCGCGGCCTGGCCAGAGTGGTGCGACTGCCTGGGTGCGGCACAACGTGCTGATGAACGGCGCCGCCATGGGCCCGCTGCTACGAAGGGGCGCAAGCACAGCTGTTGCCGGCTCTGGCTTCATCAGCCGACGTTCCTCTCCTCTGCTGGCTTGTGACAAGGGCTGGGAATGAATCGTCCTCGCTTTAGCCTGACCTTGCGGGGCTGGCTGGTGTCTTGAAACGATGCTCTGCGCACCCTACGGGGTCCAAGTGCTGGCGGCCGGGCCACTGGCCGGGGTTACTGGTGCTGGCGGTGGCCTGCGCTGGGCCTGGCACACCATTGGCATCAGCCCTTGCGGACGGTTGCCTAGGTCAGCAGGGAGGCCGTCAATGGCGGGTGGGGATCGTGCCCCAATTTCCTCCCCGGGAGATCGCAGCCGCCTGGATGCCTTTGCTCAAAGACCTGGGACAACGCTCCGGGCAATGTTTCGTTCTCGTGGTTGCCCCCTCGATCCCCGCCTTTGAACAGCAACTCCGCGCAGGTGAGCTCGACTTCGCCTTTATGAACCCTTATCACCAGGTGATGGCCCACCGCTGGCAGGGATTCATCCCCCTGGTGCACGACCAGGCCCCCCTCCAGGGGATTCTGGTGGTGCGCAACGACAGCCCAGTGCGCGGGCTCAAGGATCTCAACGGTGCCACCGTGGTCTTCCCGGCCCCCAATGCCTTTGCGGCCTCCCTGGTGCCAAGGGCCCTGCTTGCCCGTGAAAGCATCCGGATCACCCCGAACTATGTGCGCACCCACTCCAATGTGTTTCGCACCGTGATCCTTGGCAGCAGCAGGGCAGGAGGCGCAGTGAACAACACCTGGTTGCGTGAGCGGCCGGAAGTGCGCCAAAAACTGCGGGTGCTCTGGCGCACACCCCTTTTCCCCGCCCACCCCTTTTCGGCCTCTGGCAAAGTGCCTGCATCCGTACGCCTGAAGGTGCAGGCTGGATTGCTGCAACTCGGCAGCACAGCCCCGGGGCGCCA
>JBIKUY010000269.1:0-3720 GCA_044347355.1 Prochlorococcaceae cyanobacterium
CGGCAGCATTCTCCACCTCAGCTACAGGATCACCGAGTCAGCGGGGGATCCGGAAACCGCCGTGCGCTGGCCCCTGACCGAGGGCCCAGCGCAGCGCCGTGATGGTCTTTGGCAGCACACCTGTCTGGAGTTCTTTCTGGCACACCCTGAAGAAGAGCGCTACTGGGAATTCAACCTGGCCCCGAATGGTCACTGGAACAGCTATCAGCTTTCCGGGTATCGGCGTGATTTGCAGCCCGACCCCGATTACGCCGATCTGCCCTTCCGCGTCAACTGGAACGACGGCCAGTTTGTGCTGGAGATCAGCTGCCCCTTGCCTATCCCCTTGGCCCACAGCCACCCCCTTCATCTGGCGATCACGGCAGTAGTGGAACATCAGGACACGACAATCGGTTATTGGGCTATCCATCACGGTGGCACGGAAGCGGATTTCCACCGCCGCGATGGCTTTCGTTTGGTGATCTGAAGGAGTTCAGTCGAACACGCTGGGGAGGGAGAGGGAACCGGGGCGCAACGGTTCGAAGGCTGGGCGGGTGAGGCTGTCAGTGGAGCGAGGAATCCCAGGACTCGGAAGCAAGGGCTCAGATGGAGGATCCTCCTCCTCACACACCAGGCTGCCGTCACCCGCTGGCACGCAGCGGGGACCATCGCCCCTGCCGGTTCCGTTCGCCGAGTTGCTGCACGACTGCACACCACCGAGCCCGCGCACACAACTGAAGCTGCGTCCTCCTGGGGTGGAGCAGGTGGTGGTGCTGCCTCGGCTGCTCACGCAGGTGAGGGTGTCGCCTCCTTCCCAGCCCAGGCAGGTGAGCGTGCCATCCGAGTTGTCGGTGCAGTACACGTCAAAACTGGAGGCTTGCACCGGTGTTGGGGCAAAAAACACAGCGGCGCAACAGGCCAGCGGCAACAGAGGTGTGAGGCCAAGTCTGAGGCCAGAGAATGTCATCGCGAGCCTGGTTGGAACACGAGGGGCGCCGGGGCAGGTTGGACGGAAGCAAGCTTGGTGGCCGGGGGGATCGGATCAAGCTGGAGTCGCTCATAGGGGACAGCCAGGCGATCCAGGCGTTTCTGCTTGGCCGCCAGCAAGCGAAGGCCCGTGGGGGTCCGGCGAAACACACCCACGCGAATCCTCTCCAGCCCTGGGTTGGCGATCTGCCTGGGCAACAGCTGGGCCACTCGCTCACGGTGGATGGGGTGCTGAGGCACCGCGTAGAGGTAAACCAGGTCCTCCCGCCACAGAGGTGCACGGGGCCGAGACTGGGGCTGGGGCTGGGGCTGGGGCCGAGACTCGGGATTGGGGTTGGGCTGAGAAGCTAGGGCGGGCTGGCGGGCCCAGGCCAAATTGGCCTGGGGGTGACCTGGCTCATAGAGCAGCTCAAACGGCAACTTGAGACGGCGCTGCAGGGCACGGCCGAAGCTGTAACCCTGACGCGCATCGGCAAAGTCGCCCACCACCACAAAGGCCTCACCGTCTAGGGCCGTCAGTCGACCCCCAGCCACAAGGGCCATGGTGCGCTCGTAGGCATCAGCATCGGCGACGGCCACCAACAACCGGACCCGCGGCTGGGCGGCGGCGACGAACTGGGCCCCGGCAGAAAACAAAACGAGCAGCAGGGCTGAAGCGGTTATGGCCAACCGGCTCATGGTTCAAAGCGTTGACGCACCATCGGCTGGGCGGCGGATTCAGCCATACCCCGTGGAAGCACGCCCTGACAGAGCTGGGCAAACTGACCCTGGAGGCTGGCGACCCGCAAGATCTCCACACACTTAATGGCCGTGACCAGATTGATGTCGGCCTGGGTTTTCCTGGCCTCTGTGGTGGCGCGGATCACCTGGCTCTGCAAAGCCTGAACCTGGGCTTTACCAATCTCCTTGCAGATTTCAGCATTAGTCCCCCCAATAGGCAGGGTAAGCGTCACGATGCCCCCGTAATTGTCGCTACTCACTCGGGCGCCGATCACATCACCGCTGCTCAGACCCGATCCGGTGCCACCGAAGCCAGCCACCGAGAGGGTGGGGGTAGGGCAGTTGATGCCCGGACCAAACCCGTAAAAGGAATTGGTGTTGATCTGCGAGTTGTTTTGGTTGTTCACGGTGGTACCGGCAGCCGTAGCCGCGGAAGAGGCACTGGCCGTAGGCACCTGCTGAGCCTGAAGCGGGCCGGCACCAAGGCAAGCCAGCACGACCCCAAGCAACGAGCTAGCAGGCAGCGGCCAGAAAGCGGCGGGGCGCACGGTAGGGAAGGTTGCGCGAACGCAACAGATGTTGATCGGGTTCCTTCTGAGTCGGATGCTGCCGCACATTCGCTTCACCAATGAACACGAATCAGTCAACAAACGGTGAAACGATTGGCTCTTTGGTAGCCCTTGCTTCAGGAGACAGACCCTGGCCCGCAAGGATCGCTTAAGATTTTCACATTCTCTTCAGAGGCCTGAAGACACCCTTAACAGGGTTCATCCGGCTGCTCGGTCGAGAATTCCATTGAGGCCTCACTCATGCGCATCCTTCCCGTTCTGCTCGCCGGCCTGGCATCCAGCGCAGCCTTCGCCTCCGCGGCATTCGCGGGGCCTTCCCTTACAGGAATCAACAGCACCCGGATTCAGGGCACCGCCGAGTTCAATACCAACTATGGCGAAAGCTTCAGTGTCGATGGCATCACCATTACTGCCGTAGCGCCTTTTGCCAGCACCACAGGACAGGCAGGAGCTACTCCTGACCCTACAACTGCTTTTGCCGTTGGCAATGTCGGCACGGCCGTTCTGGCTGTTACGTTCCTGGATCCAGGAGACGGGATTGTCAATACGACTGAGGGTCCTCAAGTTCAGGCCACCTCAGGCATCATCCAACTTGGGGGCGCGTCCACCATCGGTGGCACGCTCTTGTTCAATACACCTTCTCAGACCATCCTCAATCGTGCGACTGTGAATGCAATCTCCATTGAGGCAGGAGAAAACATCGGCGCTTCCATCACCGGCTCCCAGGTGGGCACGAGCAGCCTCAACGCGGATGTGACCATCGTCAACCAGGTGATCAACTCGCTCACTGCCTTCTGATCCAGGGAAGATCAATCCAGATAGCCAGATCCTCCAAGCAGCCCTATGCTATAGGGCTGCTTTTTTATGTCAACAACCCAGTCAACTGCAGAACTCTGATCAATTCGTGAACACCGAATAACCCCAGTCGCTGAGGGTGAAGAAGCTCAGGCCCTGGCTGCGGCTGCGTTCATCGCTGCGGCTCGACTCGGAGAACGAACCAAATTTTTCCCGGGGATCCACGATTCGGTAAACGCTGCTGCCATCGGGCCGCTGAATCAGCTGCACGTTGCCCGACTCAATCACCACCTGCTGGCCACTGCTGTCGCTGCGGCTGCTCACCGCCGTGCGGCTCTGCATACCAGAACCGGTGGAGCTGCTGAAGGTCCAGCCGGTGATCTGCGGCACCCGCTGACTCCAGACAGGCCCACCCCAGCCCAGCAGCCACAGGGCCAGGCAGAACCGCGCTGCAGCCTCAGGAAACGAACGCTCGCTCATGGCGTGAACACACTCAGGCCCATGGTGGGCAGGGTGGCATTTTCAGCCCTGAGCCCATCCTGGGGAAAAACAGAGCGCAGTGCCTCAGCCGCTGGTCCGGACACCTGCACAAACACCCGCTCACTGCGGCGCACCTCGGCCGTACGGCTAGTGATGTCCGTGTTGCGGACCTCTAGAAGGGGGTTGTTCT
>JBIKUY010000270.1:0-3716 GCA_044347355.1 Prochlorococcaceae cyanobacterium
GAACCTGGCGAGGAGGCCCTGTTGGCCTGCATGGACGCCTTGCTGTGAGCGCCGCCATGACCGATCCAGACACCCTCCAGCAGCTGATCAGCAGGCTGCGGCAGGCCAGCAGCAGTGACGAGCTGGTGCTGGCCACTCGCCGGCTGGCTGGCTGCATGGCGGAGGATGCCGCTCCCGCCCTGGTGGAGGTGCTGGGCTTCAACAACCCTGGGGCGGCGGTGGCCGCCGTGGATGGACTGATTGCCCTGGGAGCGGCTGCGGTGCCATCCCTGCTGCAGCTCGACCCGGAGAACTACAGCGCCCGGGCCTGGGCCGTGCGGGCCCTGGCCGGCATCGGCGATGTTCGGGGCCTGGATCTGCTGGTGGATGCCCTTGGCACGGACGTGGCGGCCAGTGTGCGGCGGGCCGCTGCCCGGGGACTGGGCAACCTGCGGCTTACTGAGCTCGAAGGGGATCGACGGCGGAGCGTGCAGGCGTGCTGCCTGGAGGCCCTGCTGGCAGCTACCGGCGATGGCGAGTGGGTGGTGCGCTATGCCGTGGCCGTAGGGCTGGAGTGCCTGGGCCAGGGATTGGAGTCCAGCAGCGACGCCCTTGGGCTGGTGCGGCAGGGGCTGGATGCGCTCAGCGAAGCGGCTGAAGCCAACCCCCCCGTGGTGGTGCTGCGCGCCAGGCTGGCCCAGTCGCGCCTCCCCCTGCCATGACCCCAGAACGACGGGTGCTGTTTGTGTGCCTGGGCAACATCTGCCGCTCCCCCGCTGCCGAGGGGGTGTTCCTCCACCACCTCAATCAGGCAGGCCTCACCGACAGCATGTTGGTGGATTCAGCCGGTACCGGCGGCTGGCACGTGGGCAAACGGGCAGATCCACGCATGCGGGCCGCGGCGGCCCTCCGAGGCCTGGAGCTCACCAGTAGGGCCCGCCAGCTGGAGCCTGCCGACCTCACCCGTTTCGACCACATCCTCACGATGGACGACGACAACCTGGCTGCGGTGCAGGAACTAGCAGCCCGGGCAAGGGCAGCCGGCCTCAACCAGCGAGCGGAAGTCGAGCCGCTGGTGCGCTACTGCCGTCTGCACACGGTGGAGGGGGTACCGGATCCGTACTACGGCGGAGAGGAGGGCTTCGAGCAGGTGCTCGACCTGCTCGACGATGCCTGTGCAGGCCTACTGGAGGCCCTCAGTCGCCGCTAGCCGCGCTGGGGCTGGGCCAGGCATCTTCTGGGATCCGCTGCCGGAACAGATCCACCAGGGCCTGAATCACCGCCTCGATGGCCATGCCATCGGTGATCAGTTCCTGGGCATCGGCAGCCATGCAAAGGGGGGCCACATCCCGGCTGGAATCCCGCTCATCTCGCTCGGCAATCTGGGATTCCAGTTCCGCCAGCGGCGGCACAGGAAAGCCGCGCTGCTCCAGATCTAGAGCCCTGCGGCGGGCCCGTTCGACCACGCTGGCGGTAAGGAACACCTTGAGGTCGGCATCGGGGAACACGGCAGTGCCGATATCCCGGCCCTCGGCCACCAGCCCTCCTCGCAGGCCCATGGCCTGCTGCTGGGCCGTGAGCGCCTCCCGCACACAGCTATGGGCGGCCACCTGGGACACCTGCTCCGTCACCACCGGGCTGCGAATCGCCTCGCTCACCTCATGCCCGTTGATCCGCACCAGCTGCTGGCCATCGGCTGCTGTGCTGAGATCCAGAGCGAGGTCCTGCAGGCAAGCTTCCACTGCGGCAGCATCGGCCGAGTCCGCGCCTTGCCGCTGCACCCACCAGGTGACAGCGCGGTACATGGCACCGGTGTCGAGATACACCAGGCCCAGGCGCCGGGCAAAGGCTCGGGTCACGGTGCTCTTACCGGCTCCGGCCGGTCCATCGATGGCTACGAGCGGAGAGCGGCTCATCAGAAACGTGTGATCAATCAGGCGGGCAGGCCCGCAGCGGATGGCTGCCGCCAGCAGGCAGAGGCCCCGAGGTTCGTGCAACGGCTCCAGGGTATGGGCCGCCACCAGCTCGGCATACTCCACCACACAGCCGGCAGCCTGCAGCTGCTGGTGCAGGCGCTGCGCCAGCGCAGGCTGGCTGGCGGCCTGGTCCTGGATTGCCCGAAGAGCCGCGGGCAAGGCGGCCGCCAGGCTGCGTTGCTCGGCAGTGAGATACCGATTGCGCGAGCTGCAGGCCAGACCATCGGCCTCGCGCACGGTTCCGCATCCTTCCACCAGCACCGGCAGGCCGAGATCCGCCACCATCCGGCGCAGGATCACCAGCTGCTGCCAGTCCTTCTCACCCAACAGCAGTCGCTGCGGATGCACCAGGGCCAGGAGGTGGGCCACAACCGTGGCCACGCCATCGAAGTGGCCGGGTCGTACCGGTGCGCACAGGGTGCGCTGCAGACAGGCAGGAGGCAGCACCCGGGTGATCTGGTCCTCACCGCCAGCAAACACGTCCACTTGGGCAGGGGCGAACAGGGCATGGGCCCCTGCCGCTTCAGCAAGGGCGGCATCGCCATCAAGATCGCGCGGGTAGCGATCGAAGTCCTCCGAGGGACCGAACTGCAGCGGATTCACATACACGCTCACGAGCACCGCAGGCGGCTCTCCGCCCCAGGGCTGGCTGGCCTTGGCGATCAGCTGGCCGTGCCCGCGATGCAAGGCACCCATCGTGGGCACGAAGTGCAACGGCGCTTCCAGTTGCCGCCGCCAGACCAGCAGCTGTGAGCGGGTGCGAAGCAACTGCATAGGAAAGGAAATTCAGGGCAAAAAAAACCCACCCGCCAATTTGGCGGATGGGATCTCGAGGCATCAGTGATTCGTGATCAGAAGGCAAAGGAGGATGAATGCAAAGCCGTGTATCAGCGCAGCACTTCCAGGCGTACTGGGGCGGTACCGCTGGACACCAGACCAACCTGTTGGGCTGCACCGTGGCCGAGATCGATCACCCTGCTGCCCACGAAGGGACCGCGATCGTTGATACGGACCACAGCACTGCGCCCGTTGTTAAGGTTAGTAACCCGTACCATCGTGCCGAAGGGAAGACTCCGGTGGGCTGCGGTGAGGGTACCTGGCCGATACACCTCACCGCTTGCGGTGCGATTACCGAAGAAACCGGGGCCATACCAGCTGGCAGTGCCCTCAATGACCTTTGATACGCGTTGAGAGGGAGCCATCGCCAGGGTGGAAGCCAGGCGCACAGACGGGGCTGTGGGACGCAGCAGCTCATCGTTAAACGGCAGAGGCTCAACCTCGCGCAGCGACAGCTGAGCTGCAGCTGGAATCACACTGAAGGAAGGGGTTGCAGCATGAGCCTCAAGAGGTGCAGCTGCGAGAGCGGAACCAGCGATCAGGAGGGCGACGGAAGCCAGGGAAGTGGTGAAAGGCATAACAGGCGGAATTCGAACAGAACCCGGGAAGCGGAACCGCCGGCACCCAGTGGAGGGTCGACGAAACGTCTCGGATGCTTCCGGCTGTTTCGAATCCGAGCACCTGAGATAGACCGATCTCTGAAGGACGGTTCACTGGTGCTTGCCCTGACAAAACACGACTGGATCGGGCTTTCACCGCGACCTTTGACCTGAACAACATCCAATCGAAAGAAAAATCAGATTGGCGAAGCAGCAGGCATCAACGTCTTCCCAGAAAGCTGGATTGAAAAGCCGGTGGAATTCCTGACAGAAATAACAACGCCGCAAACTTAAGGGCCTGGAACACATGCCTGAAGGGCCTACG
>JBIKUY010000271.1:0-3701 GCA_044347355.1 Prochlorococcaceae cyanobacterium
GTTGGTTGGCACGCTCTGCTTTTCAAAAGCTGTTTTGGCACGAGCTGGGCCGCTCGGATCCCGGCACTGCTCGAAGCTGTTTTGAGCGCAGCATCAACAACCTCAGCCAACTGCTTGGTAGCCCAGATAGTCCCACACCACTTGGGGCCTACCACCCCTTCCTCCAGGAGGATCTGGCAAGTCTCGATCTAGACCATCTGCACTATCTCAACGGCGAATATGCCAACGCCGGCTGGGAACCGGTTTATGTTGCAGATCTCCATCAACATTGCGCGACCCATCGCCTCACCTATCTCACCTCTGCCACCTTGCCCGACTGCTTCGAGCAATTGTTGGCTCCGTCACTCAAGGCTGTGGTGCTGCAGGAGCGTAATCCCCTGATCCGCCATACCCTGTTGGATCTCGCGACCAACAAAGCGTTTCGCCGCGATGTGTTTGTGAAGGGGATTGATCGACTGACCGCGCAGGAAACGCAACGGCGTCTCAGCCAGCTCACGGTTGTGCCCCTACAGCCGCTCCCTCTGCCGATAGCCGAAAGCGGCAGCGGCGGAACTCCGAGCCCCTATCTGTTCAACACCACCTTCGGGCAGGTGGTGGGAGATCCCGCCGTGTACGCGCCAATCGCGGCTGCTATTGAGGCCGGTGGTTGCACTGTGATGGAACTCCAGGCCATCAGCGGCGACAGTGCCGATGAGCTGCCCATGGTGCTTGCCCTGTTTCTGGATGCTGGCATCATCGCGCTCCACCGTGGTGCGGCTGGCGTGAAGGCTGAGGCTGTCGCTCAGACCGCCAATCAGGCCATGCTCGAGCTGATCCACGCGGGTCGCCCCTATGCAGCGGTGGTGTTGCCGCATGTTGGCATCAGTGTGGCCTTCAGCCTTGTGGAAGCCTTGATCCTGCAAGCCCACCAACAGGGCTTGAAGGGCGAGATGCTCACCGGCTGCGTATCGATGGCCATCGCAGACTTAGGGATCGAGCTGCTTGACGCAACCAATCAGCCCCTCACGACCACGAAGGCAGCGATGGCACAGCTGATCGAGCTGGCGGACGCGTTGATCCAGCAGCACCTTCCGGTGCTGCAGCGTTTAGGCGCTTTTGGCACACGCTGAGATCGGTTCAGGCTTGCTGCGTTGTGACCGAGTGGTGGGCAAGCCCCAGCCGGTGGCTGCTCTGGATCAGGTCGCGGTCGGCCGCGGCGAGCCTTGGATCCTGCAACGGATGACGTAAACGGCGGGAGCTTAGTGGTTAACAACGATCACTGCGTTCACAGCTTGTTGGAGGATGTTCAACACCTGATGACCTTGCTGTTGCAGACGCTGCTGGATCAGTCTGGAGGTGCTCGGCCGAATGGGCGACTTGGATCCGCTGTTGCTCGATCAAGGTGGCCACCACCGCCCGCGAGCCGGGCTACCCCTAACTGTTTGCTGTTGTGGGCAGAGCCAGCCACTGCCGCTGAGTCTGGTGCGAAGCGTTGCAAGAGTCCTTCTGGTCGTTCACGCCTAGCGGATGTCTGGGTTAAGGTTCATTGAGATTTGGTCCGTTGCAGCGATTCGCTTTTCATTCATCTGCTCGCGCCAAGTCTTTGGACAATTCAGCCTTCGACGGATCTTCGGGCCTCTGGTGATGAGTGTGGGCTCTCTTCTCGCCTCCTGCGCCTCTTCTGTGCCCAGCGAACACCCATCATCGTTGATGGTTGATTGTGAATTTCAAGCGAATAAGCATATTCACATGCATCTGTCTGAAGAGCGTGGTGCTGCTACCCTTGTTTCCAGTTATGCCCCGGGCAAGCAAAGGTCGCATCTCGAGGATTTGCGCAATGGGATCGAGAGTGAAGGCCGACTGATTCGTTCTGCCGGAGATGGTTTTGATGTTGAGATCTTTCTACTCAATGATCATTTCGGCGAAAACCCTGGCGATGTCGTTCGCATTCAGGTTGATGATGATGGCCGATCCCAGATGGAAGCCAAGGGGCCCGGTGGGGTCGCGCGCACGATCGACACAGGCACCTGCACCCTGCCAGACGCGATGACGTCAGGGTGATTCATCAAGTTGGGGCGGCTGAATTCCGGCTCAGCTCTGCTGCTCTGTGATCCTGTGATGGGCCAGCCCAAGGCGGTGCGGCGCGCTAGCCGTGTTCGGCCAGGAACAGCGACAGAGCAGCACGCAACTGTCCCAATACACACCCTGGCGGGATGTCATTCCCGTTCCTGGCGCAGCTTGTGCACCAGGCGAACCACCGCATCCAGTAGAGCCGACAACCGCGCCTTGGCCTGCGCCAAGCCGACGGAGCGTATGGTCAGAAGGTTGGCTCAGCTGGGGGCGGCGGTGTGCGATCCAGCCTGCGCTTCGTGCAGCTCCACCCCAAGGTGCGGCACCTGCAGGGGGTGGTGGAGACGTGCCTGTGATGCAACGGCTCCCGAACTTCTCCATTGAGCCAATCCTGGTGGTCGTGAACAGTCCCAGCCGCGAGTTGCGCCACCCCCGCGCGGCCCAGGAGTTGATTGAGGAAGGCCGTCAGCCCACCTGCCGCTGCGGCCCGCTCAGCCCCGCCACCACCGCCCGCATCCAGACCCTGGGGCTGGCCCTGCTGGATTTCAGCGGCGCCGTGGATCTGACGGCCTGGCTGGCGGAGCACGGCGGCTGAGCCAGGCCTGAAACTCTGCAGGCGTGAAGATCCTCAGCGCTGGGACCTGCTCCTTGACGGCCAGCAGATCGCCATCACCGCTCACCAATGCATCCGCCTGGGCTGTAAGGGCCAGATCCAGAAACACCTGATCGTGGCCATCACGCACCGTGTGGTTGCTGGATGTGAGCGGCCCACGCCAGGTCTCGCACCAGGGAAGGAGATCCCCCAGGAGTTGATCGCGCTCCTGGGGCTGCAGCTTGAATTTCGGATAGGCCAGTACGCGCAGCAGCTCGAGCGCCGTGGGTTGGGCCAGCAGCGGAATCACTTGGCTGCTCTGCCAGCTGGTGCGCAGCCAACTGAGACGGCCGTGTTCAAACAGCAGGGCCGACACCAGCACGTTGGTGTCGAGCACGGCGCGGATTGGGGTGGGCATCACCCGTTGCGCGCCCAGCTCACGGCGTCGGCCACATCGGATTCGCTGATCCCCAGCTCCGCCAGTCGCGACCGCACGCTGGCGGCGGCCCCGGGATGGATCGGTGTGAGCACGATCCGGCCGTTGTCACAGGTCACGTCGTAGTAATCGGCAGCCCCCACCTCCTCCACCACGCTCTTGGGAAGGGTGAGCTGGTTCTTGGCGGTGCGCTTGGCCAGCACCATCACCACACGCCTCAGTAAGGAATCCTTACTTTAACGAAGGTTCGTTCTGCAGGGGGCAGCCGTGTGCGATCCAGCCTGCGCTTCGTGCAGCTCCACCCCAAGGTGCGGAACCCGCAGGTGGTGGTGGATGACGTGCCTGTGATGCAACGGTTCCCGAACTTCTGCATTGAGCTGAGCAAGGTGGCCGTGAACAGTCCCAGCCGCGAGTTGGGCCACCACCGCCCGCATCCAGGCCCTGGGGCTGCAGCAGCTGGAGGCCTTGAGGCTGGCCCTGCTGGATTTCACCGGCGCCGAGGATCTGGTCGCCTGGCTGGCGGAGCATGCCGGCTGAGCAGGCAGCGGGTGCTCGTCCAGCCCCCCCCCAGTGGCTGCTGTCAGATGTCAATCAGGTTGATGGGTTGCGTCAATCTGGTTGACC
>JBIKUY010000273.1:0-3676 GCA_044347355.1 Prochlorococcaceae cyanobacterium
CGTTGCTTGCGAGGTTGGACTTTCCATCTTCTTATATTGATTGAATCAACCTACTTCTTGATGGTGATGGAGGAAGGCAGCAGGAGTCTGTGACCTGTTTTTTATTCTTGCTTCTAAAAGGCGTATCATCATCTCTTCCGTCTCTAATCACATCATTGCCGGGGATCCAAGGTTGATAATCATTTTGGCTTCCTGATTCGCTATTGTTATATCCTCTGGCTTCAAGCGTTGCCCCGTAAAGGGCTGCATAGCGCTCTTCTCGTTGTCAAAGTTTGTTAGCTGATAGCTATTAATTGGCTGGACCGTCTCGCTCAGTAATCATAATAGTCCCGAGGGAATTGCCTGTTCAAATGTGGATTTAGTTGCCTGCGTTGGCAAAAAAACAGGCTCGTCCGCGACTTCAGCCTTCGCAGTGGGTTGATCTCTGGCTAAATCAGCTCATTTTCCAATGCTTGCCATGCTGTCACCCACCCAATCGGCTTGATTGCGTCTTTCCGTCAAGATGCGATGATTAGGATCGCCAATCATGAGTTTGCGGCCCCGTGCATTAAAGGCGGCTCGAAGTTATTCAATTACTTCTTTTCCCATGTCTTGCGGCTATTCTAGAACGCTTAGGCCGCTCGCGCCAATAAAAAGTCGGATGTATATCCGTCAATGATTCTATTCGTGCAATCACCTGAATGGGGATGTGTTGGCCTTTGATCTACTACTTTGAGATATAAGGGGGGATTCGCACCAGGCCCGGTTTCCTGTAACACGCCTCTTCGCCCTCTGCACGATCCGATCATTCCCATTCTCGATAGCCTCAATCATCTTTCCATCTCGACGGCTTGCGAAAGTCTTTGTTTTAGCCCGGTCTGTAACAATCACGACTAGGGCTTCGATCATTCAGTGTTCATCCAGGATCACGACTTGAATCGATTGCCGAGTCGCGGTGGAGCACTGAAAAGAGAGTATCCAAGCGGGTTTTCTGCCAGCTAAATTCGATCCCTCAAGCTATGCGGAGTTACACCTTTTTTCTGCAAGTGGCCCTTCATGGGACTGCGCTCTTCTTGAGAAACAGCGCGGGCAGTTCCGAATACAGTCGGACTCCTACAATTCTTTTCTTCGGCATCTGAGCTCTTGCGAGGTGGTTGCTTGCTCGGCGTATAGGGTTGGTAGATCCAGGTCGTTTTGTCCCGCGTTGTGAGAGGAATGCTGCTGTTCGGGTCTTTGACAACGCTAATGAAATGGACTGCATTTTGATCGTTCAGGTTCTCTATCGTCGAGCGATTCTTTTGGAGTGGTTTGGAGAGAGAGCTCGCTGGGTATCGTTCGGCCTTTGCTGAATCTGCGCCTGATGTCATCCACTAGCAATCAGTATTGGCTGTGGTTGAGCCGAGTAAATGCTTGCAATCGTTAGGCTTATAAATTCCTTTTGACGTGTCATCTTAGGGCGGTCGCTGGATGTCGAGTTGAGTTGATCCTTAGGAGGGTATTTAATATTGCGATATTGGCCCATTTGCAAAGACTATGTTGCGCTCATGAGGCAATTGTAGATAGCGCTGGGTTCTCTGTGAAGCAACTTGTCTGGTGTTCGGGTTGTACTCCTGGGTTGATGCCTGCAGTGTTGGCCGGTGTGGCCTGGGAGTATAGTTGGGCTGTGGGCGAATATGGATCGGTGGTGATGGGCTGCTCCGCTATGCCCTTCGCTGGCGTGATCAGCCCCCTTGAGCATCCAGAAGTTGGAGGAATACGACTGCTCGTCTTGCTAGGTGATCGGTATGGTGATGCTGCTGTTCTTGCTGTTGGGCCGCTGGTGATCAAGGGCCACAGGTATTGGGCCGTTGCTGGGGAGCTAATCCCGCCCAGGGTGTCTGAAGTAACGATTACGCGTCTGGTAATGCTTTGAATTGCCAATGCTCTGATCAAGAACGCTTTAATGTCGTTTACGCATAACTCGTATGCGTTCTCTGCTGCGCTCTTTGCCAGGCTCCTCCAAAGCTCCCCTCCAACCATCGGCGCCCTCCTAATGCCGCTGATTGCTTGTCTAAATGTCGGCAAATTGATCCTATCGCTGGCCCGTGAAGTGGTTCTGTTGCTGGAGCAAGAGGGTTGGGATCACGAGCAAGCCGTACACACCCTCGGTGCACTGGGCGTTGAACTACGGCCTGATCCTCACCACGGCCCGAGCCCTGGGTGAATTCGGCGCCGTGGCCGTGGTGAGCGGCAACATTGCCGGCGAGACCCAGACCCTGCCGCTGTTCGTGGAAGACGCCTACAAGCAAGACGACACAGAGCTGGCCTATGGCGCGGCCTTGGTGCTGGGCAGGGCCATGCACACAGAGTCGATCACCTCAGTGGATTAGGGCGGCTGGCTAGCCGTCGACCCAGCAGCAGCAACCCCAGCACAGTGGTGGAACTCACCATCAACACCAGAGCCGAGAACTGAGCAGGAGTGATCAATCCGGCGGCCAGGGCGGTGGACGCAAACACCAGGCCCGGCAATCCTCGGGGCACAAGGCCAAACACCACCAGCCAGCGATCCACACCGGCCTGCTGATCGCGCCTGGTGATGCCGATCCCGCAGATTGCCTTGCACAGGATGGCCAACAGAAACAACACCCCAGCCATCCCCCAGGACGATGGCTGCAGCAGCGTGTCGGCTTCAATCCGCATGCCGACGCTCAGGAAGAACAGGGGCAGGAACACCTCCGAGAGCAGGGCCAGCTCACGGCGGAGATCGAGTGCCTGGCTGCTTCCTTCCTCCATCGGTGCCAGCCGCTGCAACAACACGCCTCCCCATAGGGCGCCAAGCAGGCTGGTGAGACCCGCGAGCTCCCCCAGCCAGCTGCAGCCGGTGAGCAGCAGCAACACACCCAGCGGACCGGGACGCCAGGAGCCTTGGCTGGTATGCCACCAGCGACTGAGCGGGAAGCTCGCGGCGACCAGCGTGATCACCAGCAGCGTGATCCCGGCCCCAACGAGGTGAGGTCCGCCGCCGCTGGCCGGAGTGGTCACGTCGGCAGCGAGCAGGGAGGCCAGGGTGAGTAGGCCGATGGCTGGCAAGTCGTCGAGTACTGAGACGCCCACCAGCAGTCGCCCCGATGGGGTTCCCAAGGCATCAGCTTGGGCCAGGGCCCGCAGGGTCACACCTGTGCCGGTGGCACTGAGCACCGCCACAAACAACACAGTGGTGGCAAGGGGCAGGTTGAACAGCTGCTGCAGCGGCCACCAGGCCAGCAGGGGCGTGAGGGCAGAAAGCAGCACCAGCCGCAACACTGCCTTGGGCCGCGAACCGAGCAGGCCGCCGCGCACCTCCAGTCCCACCTGAAAAAAGAGGGTGAGCACCCCCAGCTCGGTGATCCCGGAGAGCGGCTGAATCTTGCTGAAGGGCAGCACGCTGTTGCCCAGCACAAAGCCCACCAACAGTTCCACCACGATGGCGGGCACGGCCCAGCGGGCTAGGCGCCGAGAGGTCATCCGCGCCACCGCTGCTCCGATCAGCAGGAGAAGGAGCGTCGAGAGCAGAGAGGGAGAAGCCATGTGGCCCAATCAGATCATCATGACCAACTAGGGGCGGCCATGGTCTGGATTCGGTGTGGCCATACGTTCTCCCACGCAATCACACGGGAAACAGCTTCTAGGCACTCCAGTCTGGATTGAGGGGTGATGTGCCATGGCTGAAGCACACGCC
>JBIKUY010000384.1:0-2594 GCA_044347355.1 Prochlorococcaceae cyanobacterium
GTCGCTGGTTCCGGCTCTGAGGCCCGCGCCTGGCCATCGGCCTTCACTGGCACTGCGCTAGCGGTCTGCCGACCATCCAGTGGGCCCGGCAGGGCAATGACCCTGGACAACGGGGAAGGGTGTTACGTCATGGCAGGGCCGGGCTTGTGCATTCGGGCAAACGTGCGCCCGCTGCAGTCAGCCCGGCCGAGGTCTACGGCATTGCGCCGCCAATTCTCTCGATTGGCCAACTGGCTGCAGACCTGTTCGCACTGGTGGCTCCCACCGGCGATAAGCAGGCAACATGGCCGCGCCAACACTGGCTCACCGAGCAGGGGCGTCGCCCTGCCACATCACAAGGGCGACCCCATCGGGCCATGCCTAATGGAACACAGGCCGATGCAGAGCCAGAACATGGCACTGTGACCGCGGGACATCGGTTTCGGAGTTAGATAAGAAGCACTTATCAATACGATCTGCGCTGCTGCCCGGTCGCCGCCCCAACGGGAATCCCCACCTGCCTATGTTCCCTCGACAACAAACCAAGGTGTCGAGAGTCACCTGCAACTCTCCCCCAATTGATTTGCTGGCAATGCACTCAATGATGTCGAAACGAGGCTTGCAGCTTTCTCTTGAAGCAGGTCAATCCCTGCCGGGACATGTCAGTTGGCGTGTGAACAATGGCTTTCTCAGAGCCACAGGTTTCACCGATCAGGCCGAGGTGTACACCCTTGGCATCTGGGGGCCCGGAGAGATCGTGATTCCCCAGCTGCTCACCCAGCAGCCCATGGAGCTGCGGGCCCTCTCCGCCGCCCAGGTGCAGGAGTGGAATCCTGATCCAGCCGAACACCATGGCTGCGCCACAACCCACATCCAGCAGATGGGGATGCTGCTGCAGCTCACCCGCATCCGGCCTGCCGAGGCACGCCTGTTCAATCTGCTGATCTGGCTCAGCGAGCGATTCGGCACCAGCACCGAGCGAGGCTGTTCCGTGCCCCTGGAAGCGATCAATCTCACCCACCGGCAGCTGGCGGAAATGGCCAGTGTGTCGCGGGTCACCGTGACCAAGGCCCTGGGCCACTTCCGGCAGCAGGGCTGGCTCATCCGGGTTGGGGAATTGGAGGTCCTGGCAGAGCCAGGCATCTCTTACTTCCATGGCTTGCGCTGAATCGATGGTATTCCTCCACCTGAGAAGCAGGGATCCGCCGCTGCTTCCAACATGGTTAAACATCCATCCCGTGGCTAATCCTCCAGAGAACTAAAGTGTCCGAATTCATTACGCTCTTTCTTGAGCAACTCCAGTCACCAACCCTGGGCTTCCTGATCGGAGGCATCGTTGTTGCTTCCCTGGGCAGCCAACTGGCGATTCCGGATTCGATCTACAAATTCATCAGCTTCTTCCTGTTGATGAAAATCGGATTGACTGGTGGCATCGCCATTCGCAACTCCAATCCCGCCGAAATCCTCCTCCCGGCGCTCGCTGCGATGGTGCTGGGCATCGCGATCGTGTTTATCAGTCGCTACACCCTCGGTAAACTGCCCGGCATCAAGGTGCCTGATGCCGTCGCCACCGGCGGTCTGTTCGGCGCAGTGAGCGGCTCCACCATGGCGGCGGTACTGCCCCAGCTGGATTCCGCCAAGATCCCCTATGAGGCCTGGACCGCGGCTCTCTATCCCTTCATGGACATTCCGGCGCTGGTGACGGCGATCGTGGTGGCGAGCGTTTATATCAGCAAAAAGTCCGGCAAAGCCTCGGAAAAGGTTGAAATCTGGCCGATCATCAAGGAGAGCCTGCAGAGCTCGGCCGTCACCGCACTGCTGCTGGGTGTGGCTCTTGGCATCCTCACCAAGCCAGAGCCTGTGTATGAGAGCTTCTTCGACCCCCTGTTCCGCGGCTTCCTGGCCGTTCTGATGATCATCATGGGCATGGAGGCCGCCCAGCGCATGAATGAGCTGCGCAAGGTTGCCCAGTGGTTTGCCATCTATGCCTTCATTGCTCCGATCCTGCATGGTTTCCTGGCCTTCGGCCTCGGCCTCCTCATCCACAAGCTCACCGGCTTCAGCATCGGTGGCGCGGTAGTGCTGGCTGTGATCGCGGCATCCAGCTCGGATATCTCGGGCCCGCCTACACTTCGGGCGGGTATTCCCTCGGCAAATCCCTCGGCCTACATCGGCGCTTCCACCGCCATCGGCACGCCAGTGGCGATCGCCATCTGCATCCCTCTCTTCATCGGGCTGGCCGAAATGATGCCCGGATAATCAATTCTCTTCTACATAATCCAATTGGAGATCTAAGCCATGAGTCAACAAGTCTGGAAGCTGGTGATCGTGGGGGAAGAAATTCTCTCCAAGAAGCTCATCAAGCTCATCAAGGCTGCAGGAGCCACGGGATACACCGTAAACGCAGCCGGTGGCGAAGGCAGCCGCAATGTGCGTTCCACGGGAGAGCCCAGTGTGTCCCACACTCTCTCCAACGTGAAAATTGAGGTGCTCACCGGCACCCGCGAGCTGGCCGACAAGATCACCCGCGAGATCGAAGCCAAGTATTACGCAGACTATTCCATCATCACGTACATCTACCCAGTGGAAGCACTGCGCGATCACAAGTTCTAGCT